>NZ_CALSOK010000018.1:0-102035 GCF_943787955.1 uncultured Paraglaciecola sp. | reverse complement strand
AAGCATTTATTACGGGCACTTTTGCAGGTTTATCGGCTGTTGCCCAAGTAGATGGACGCACCATAGGTAGTGGTCAAAAACCTATGTTAGCGCGACTACAAAAACTATATATTCAGTTGATTGAGACTGAAACACAAGGAAGTGACTGATGACGCTGAGGATTGCGATGTGGTCTGGTCCACGGAATATTTCTACAGCCATGATGCGTAGTTGGGAAAATCGCATTGATACACAAGTAATTGATGAGCCATTTTACGGATTTTATCTGTATAAAACCCGCAGCCCACACCCGTGTTTTGATGAAGTGTTGCAGAGTCAAAGTGTTCGTTATGAAGATGTGACCAGTGAGCTGGTTAACGCTAAGTGTACAAGCAAAGTACAGTATCAAAAACATATGACACATCATATATTAGCAGGGATCGATTTAAGCTGGGTCAAAGAACTACAACATTGTTTTTTGATCCGCGATCCCGCTGAGATCGTCAATTCTTATACCAATAGCCGTGGCGTCTGTTCGGTCGAAGATATAGGCATTAAAAGGCAGTTTGAGTTGTATCAAGAAATTAGTCTGGCTTCTGGTCAAGACATCCCTATTGTCGATTCAAATGATGTGCTCAAAGATCCTGAAAATACTTTAAGACTGTTGTGCGAAAAAGTTAAGTGTGCCATTTATGCCAGCAATGTTGAATTGGCCAAAAGGCAGCCGTGCAAGCGATGGTGTTTGGGCAAGACATTGGTATAAGAGTGTTGAAAACTCCACTGGTTTTGCACCGTATTCGGAGAAACAAATACAGCTGAATGATGAGCAGCTTGATGTGGTTAATCAAGTTCAGCCTTTTTATCAGCAACTCTATGATAAAAGAATCATTGTTTAGTCTTACTTACCAATCAAATGGGTGAGGCCGACTCAAAATGCGGCCCACCAGGTTTAGCTATTCTTGAGTTTTGTAACGGCGTTCCACTTTTTTTAACAGTGCCGGGTTGTCAATTTCCAAAACAACCACTTGGTGCAAGACAATTTTTCCTTTTACATCCGATGACTCATCAATCGTTAAGGTTGGTGGGTTATGTTCACGTGATTTGTCACTCCACCAACCCCCATCATCTTGAGACTCAAACTCTATATCTCCGCCAACAACTGAACCGTCAACAAGGTTGATGCTGCCATTTTTGGTCTTGACGTCATTGCTAACAAAGGTTTGGGTGAGTAGAAATATCGCCATTAACCGTCGAGACATCTTTACCTACCATTGAGTCAGCGCCAAGGGTAATGTTGCCATTAATCAGTGCTAACGTCACGTTTCACTGACAAATAGGTTTGTGCTTGGATGTCTCCATTGACGGTGGACAAATCATGTACCTGAACGTTGTTGTCTACTTCGATATTGCCATTGACGGCATTAACATCTTCAGCCCTAACATTATCTTCAATATTGATATTGCCGTTGACTGACGAAAGCTCACCCACTTGTTTGTTTTTGGAAACATCTACGCCACCAAACACACTACTATAATCAGCATTATCACTGTTATTATGATCTTGAGCACCCACGTGAATGATACAGCCTGATGTGCTTAAGGTTAAAGCGGTCAGTAATGCCGCGGTTGATAATTGAGAAGATGTCATAGTTGCCCTTTTTGCATAATGTGTTGTTGAGTCTAGTGTTAGTAGCGGGTAGGAGCAGAACATGTGCCAAATTGTTAAGTGTATGATAAATATAGTTATTTTTGTTTTGTTAATAGTTAGTCGCAAAGAAATCTACACAAATTTAGTCAAAATAGCAATTTATTGGTTAGCTATATTGATTTGAGACTGTGATAACAAAAATTAGTCCTATAATCGATGGCGTGAGTAAAGTGGTGCAGCCAATGGGCCGTTTAATGTGTTAGGTCAACGAGTCTTATTATCAATCCAGCATTGAAAGGGCTTAATGCATAAGGTTATCTGGTAACCTATGATGATGGTTATATCAGAAGCTTGAAATTTTGTCTTATATAAGCCATCTTGCTAGCCTTAATATCATCCCACTTCTTAGTAGTACGAGACACTTAAATGCTGACAAAAGAACAATTAACATCTTACCAACAAAATGGATATTTGGTACTCGAGCAGTGCTTTTCAGACGAGCAGATGCGTTCACTTAAAAATTCTGCAAATAAAATAGTGACCAATTTTGACCCCAATTCTACCCGGTCTGTATTTTCCACTGAAGATCATAGTAAAACGCGGGATGACTATTTTTTATCTTCTGGCGATAAAGTGAGGTGTTTTTTTGAAGAAGATGCCTTTGACCAAGCAGGTGGGCTTAAACAAGATAAGTCACTGAGTATTAATAAAATTGGTCATGCTTTGCATCAACTTGTTCCCGAATTTAAGACTTTTAGCCACAATAATAAAATTAAAAGTATTGCACAGGATCTAGGATTGCAGCGGCCTCAAATTCACCAATCCATGTACATTTTCAAACAACCTAAAATTGGCGGTGTTATTCGTTGGCATCAGGATGCCAGTTATTTTTTTACATCACCTCTTTCAGTGGTGACATTTTGGCTAGCAGTGGAAGATGCAACCTTGCTAAATGGCTGTTTGCAGGTGCAATCGGGCGGGCCGGTTATCCCCTTAAAAGAGCAGTTTTTGCGTTATCCCGATGACAGTACAGAGTTAAAAACTTTACATGATATGCCGTGGCCGAACGATGATTGTGCCAAACCTTTAGAAGTTAAAAAAGGCACATTAGTGGTATTTAATGGGTTGTTACCACATTTCAGCGCGCCTAATTTATCTGATAAGTCGCGTCATGCCTTCACCCTGCATATTACCTGTGCCAATACGCAATATGCCACAGAAAACTGGCTCCAAGCTGAGCCAAGTTTACTGTAGTGATTTTGATTCGATACTTAACAGAATTCAAATCACACAGAGCAATGAAAGCACATAATCGATAGATGAATAAGAATACGCAAAACCTTAGCTTTTTGTTGACGAGCGATTCTTGATTCTAACCTCGTATTTTCAAAGGATTTCAGATTTTCATGCTTGGTGCTGACTCGTTATTGAGCTTAATAGTTGATGTAACAATGGCCAGAATATAGAGAATTGTGCCAATCCAGATAATTAAGTGGTTTCTACAGGATAATGATGTGGGGTGAAGCGTAACATTCTGCGCTATGAGCCTTAAAGCATATGAAATAACCACAGACCTTATCTTTTCTCTCAATTATGAGGGGCAATTAAGGTAGTATTTGCGTTATCGCTATCCGCTGATAGGCGTTTAATTAGGTTAATCAATAAAGGGCAGGCAAGGTGTTTCAACTCGAAAAATTTAGTCTTAAAGACAAGGTTTCGCAGCAAGAATGGCAAACGCGAGTAGATTTAGCCGCATGCTATCGGCTGGTGGCTGATCATGGTTGGGGTGACCTTATTTATACTCATTTGTCAGCAAGGGTACCCAGTACAGAACATTATTTGGTGAATGCCTTTGGTTTAACGTTTGACGAAGTGACCGCGTCTAATTTAGTCAAAGTAGACTTGCAAGGTAACGTATTAGATGGCTCACCCTATCACATTAACCCTGCTGGTTTTACTATTCATAGTGCCATTCATGAAGTACGACATGATGCACAATGCGTGATCCATTTGCATACCAAAGCCACAATTGGCGTGGCAACGGTACAAGGTGGATTACAACCTTGGAGCCAATATGCGATGTTTTCGTTATCATCGTTAAGTTATCACGGTTATGAAGGGTTAGCCGTGGATGATGCTGAAAAAGTCCGCTTGCAAGCTGATCTTGGACAGACCAATCACATGCTACTGCATAATCATGGTGGATTAACGTTGGGCGCAACTGTAGGTGATGCGTTTATGCGTTTTTACGACTTACAAAGAGCCTGTGAGATTCAAATGGAGTTGATGCAAAGTGGTCAAGACATTATCGAAATTCCACAACCTATTGTCGAGGGTATTTATGCACAGGCAAACATTGTACATAGCGGAGAAACAGGTGGGCAAAAAGCTTGGCCAGCCATGTTAAGGCGCGCTTATAAACTTGACCCTACTTTTTGTGAGTAATCCAATTTTAGCGAATTAGCTTTCCAGAATTTAAGAATAGGAAATAAAAATGAAAATTAACCGTGTTGAAATTTTCGACATTCATTGCCCAAAACGCACCATGTGGAATCCGATTTTTGTGCGAATTCATACAGATGAAGGCTTGTCAGGCGTTGGTGAGGCAGGTTTAGCCTACGATTTAGGCCATAGCGCTGCTGCGCATATGATTAAAGAGATTGCAGAAGCTATGTTGATTGGTTTTAACCCTATGAATACCGAGTTATTGTGGTCGCGTATGCTGCGAGAAAGCTTTTGGGGACTAGGTGGAGGGCCGGTTTTATATGCTGCTATGAGTGCGATTGATACTGCCTTGTGGGACATTAAAGGCAAAATCTTTGGCGTGCCGGTTTATCAACTTCTTGGCGGTAAAACCAACGGTAAATTACGCACTTATGCCAGCCAGTTGCAGTTTGATTGGGACAAAGAAATCACAAAGTTAACTCATCCAGAGCAATATGCAGAAGCGGCACTGAAGGCGGTAGCAGAAGGTTATGATGCGGTTAAGGTTGATCCCATAGTGTACGATGCCCAGGGAAATGGTTCTTATGACCGCACTAAATTATTTACTAAACCGCAAATGCGCTTATTTGGTGATCGCTTACGGGCTATTCGCACGGCCGTAGGGCCAGATGTAGATATTATATTTGAGTCGCACTCGTTAATGGGCGCAGCCTCGGCGATTCAAATGGGTGAAGTGGTTGAAGAAGTAGGCTGCATGATGTACGAAGAGCCAGTGAACTACTTGAATTCTGCTGTGCATAAAAAAGTCGCTGAAAATGTACGAGTACCTATTGCTGGGGGCGAACGACTATATCACCGCTGGGATGTGCGCCCTTACTTTGAAGATCAAAGTATTGATGTTTTGCAACCCGATGTGGGGCTATGCGGCGGATTTACCGAAACTAAAAAAGTCTGTGATTACGCTGATGTATACGATATTCGCGTGCAAGCCCATGTATGTGGTGGCCCCGTGGCGACTGCTGCTAGTTTACATTTAGAAACTGCCATCCCTAATTTCTTAATTCATGAGCATCATACTTATGCGATTAAAGATTGGAATAGAGAGTTATGTATTCAAGATCCTCAGCCGGTTAATGGATTTTTTGAAGTGTCAGAAGAGCCGGGCATTGGTATTGAACTAAATGATGAATTGGTTTATCGCTCACCTAATATGGAAGTGAAGTAAGCTGTCTATGAAGCTACAGGGCAAAGTGGCTATTGTGACTGGTGGCTCTAGAGGTATTGGTGCGTGTGTTGCTCGAGAGTTTGCAGCACAAGGTGCGAAAGTTGTAGTGAATTACCTTAATAGCCAACAAAAAGCTGATGACATTGTTGCCGATATTATTAAACACGGTGGCTTGGCAGTAGCCGTTCAGGCAGATGTCAGTCAACAAAGTGGCATTGATACGTTAGTTGAGCAGGCATGTACGGCATTTGGCGGGGTTGATATTTTAGTCAACAACGCTGGATGGGCGACACTTGAGCGCTTGCAGGATATTACCCTTGCTGACACTAAGAAACAGTTTGAACTAAACGTATTTGGACCAATATTTTTAACTCAAAAAGTATCAACCATCATGCCAACTGGCAGTGTCATTATCAATATCAGCTCGATTGCTGCAAAAGGTGGGGCAGGGGGCAGCATCTACTCTGCTACCAAAGCTGCCATGAATACATTAACTAAGTGTTATGCGTCAGAGTTGGGTGACAAAGGTATTCGAGTGAACGCCATCGCCCCTGGTGCAGTTGAAACCGATTTATACATTGAGGCAGGTTTATTTAAACGTGAGGACGAGATTATTGGGCAAACTCCATTAAAACGACTGGGTCAACCTCAAGACATTGCAAGCTTGGCTTTATTCTTAGCTTCTGAAGATTCGTCTTGGATTACAGGTGAAGTGATTCAAATCAGTGGTGGAAGGTTTATGTCCTAACAACACTTATGCATTCAAGTGGTTAAGTGGTTAAGTGGTTAAGTGGTTAAGTGGTTAACGGATTTACATTTAAAAACCGGAGTTGAAATATCAACTCCGTTTTTGTTTTCAAATCACTCTGTCTTAGAGTTTACGCAGCGTTTGCCCTAGCTGAGTCTTTGTCGTTTACCAGCTCTACGTTGCTATCTAACAAGTCCATATCAAAAGTGAACTCGTCAACCCGGATAGCCAACTTACGTTTGTCATTGTATTCGATGACTAACGCGACTTCCTGTGCGGTCAGTTCACCGGCTTGTTGCAATTTACCAACCGCATGCTCAAAAGAAATGAAAGGCACTACAGGTGTCTTGCGCAAAGCTTTTTGAACCTTTTTGAGTTGTGGCATCACGGCATGTTTGGCCTTAAACGCCTGCTCGTTGATGTCGTTGCCATCCCCGGGGATGACTTTAACCAAATGGGACAACTGTGCTTTGATGCTGGTGTCTTGCATCGAAGCTTCAGATAGTTTACGTTTTAAGTCATCTGAAATACCTGTAACAGCCGTGGTGTATGTGTTGGTTAATACACGCATTAAGCCGCGTACAGCCGTATTTGGGAAATTCACAATAAACTCATTGAGTGCTGTTTCGCCTTTGTTTAAACACCACTGAATAGCATATTCAAAGTATGGTAATGCCTCGCTGCGACTCTCAACACGCTGCTCGTAAAACCGCACGACAGCCATGGCATGCGTACATGTAACTCATTACGTCACCAAGACGTGCTGATAACATTTCAGCTTTCTTCAAATCACCCGCCAGAACCAGTAGTGACAAATCAGCCATAGGGGCTAGTTTGGCAGAAAGGGCATTCATACGTTTTTCGTACTTTACGCACTTCCGGTAAGGCTGACTCGAGCGCCGCGAGTGAAAGGAGCAGGTAGCTCTTGGACAAACTGCGGAGCGCGTTTTTGACACTAAAAGCAATCGGTTTTGCCGAGTACCTTGTTGAATCGTAGCATCGGCATCTTGCTCGGTACTATGGATAAGGTCAACCATTTCTTTTAAGTGTGGGTGGCAGCGCATGGTACCTTGACCAAATATCATTAAACTACGTGTCAGAATATTTGCACCTTCCACTGTAATCGCGATAGGTAAAGCAACATAACCACCAGCTAAGGTATTTTGTGGCCCACGCTGAATGGCTTTACCTGCTTGGATATCCATCGCAGAGTTGACTACTTCACGGCCTAGTTCGGTCATATGATACTTAGCAATCGCCGTTACCACACCTGGTTTAAGACCTAAGTTAAGGCCTTCTGTGGTCAATACTCGCATAGCCTCAAGGACAAAGGTTTTACCGGCAATGTCAGCCATTTCTTCTTGAATACCTTCAAAACGCCCAATCGGTACACCAAACTGCTCACGCACAAAGGAATATTCAGCTGTAGATTTAAAAGATGTTTGGGCCGATGCTACGCCCATTGCTGGCAACGATATTCCACGGCCAGCACCCAAGCAGGCAACGAGCATCTGCCAACCACGGCCAATGTTATCTTGTCCGCCGATGACAAAGTCCATAGGAATAAACACGTCTTGTCCACGTGTTGTGCCGTTATAAAAGGTCACTCCCATCGGGTCATGGCGATTGCCTAACTCAACACCAGGGTGTGATTTAGGGATAAGTGCACAAGTAATACCCAGTTCGACTTGTGAGCCCAATAAGCCATCTACATCAAATACTTTAAAAGCCAAGCCTAGTACTGTCGCTATGGGTGCTAGCGTAATATATCGCTTGTCCCAAGTTACTCTGAGACCAATGACTTCTTTACCTTCCCACATGCCTTTAGTGACGATGCCTGCATCTGGAATAGCGCCGGCATCAGAGCCTGCTTCTGGGCTAGTTAAGGCAAAGCATGGAATATCTTGGCCCACAGCTAAGCGTGGAAGGTAATGATTTTGTTGTGCTGGTGTGCCGTAATGCATTAATAACTCACCTGGGCCTAAAGAATTAGGCACCATAACGGTAACGGCTAATGCACCACTTTTGGCTGCTAGTGTTGCTACTATGGTTGAGTTGGCATAAGGAGAAAACTCTAAGCCACCAAATTTCTTAGGAATGATTAAGGCAAAAAATTTGTTAATAGATAAAAAGTCTAAAATCTCTTGTGGAATATGTTTTGCGCTTTGCAAAGCAAAGTCATCCACCATGGATAGTACTTGATGAACGGGACCGTCTAAAAATGCCTGCTCTTGGGCACTTAGCTTAGCTGTAGGTATGGTACGCAATGCATGCATGTCAGGTTTACCCCGATAAATAGACGCTTCTAACCATACATCCCCTGCCTCTAAGGCTTCTTGCTCGGTAATTGAAATAGGAGGTAATACTTTTTTAAGACTTGTTCTAATACTCATTTTATCTCATCCGCTCATCTGACCAGTTGTTATTTATAATACTGATTTACATGAAAAGATCAAAATATTTAATATGTTTGTTAATGATTTACGTATTAACTATCTTTATGGGATATAAAATAGTTATATTTTTCAATGATCTAATTTAAAAATTTAATTTTAATAAAGTGAAAAAAATAATAATTTTTACTGTGATGAGATAATTTTGATGAGTATCTGTGATCTTTATATAGCTTTTTTTAAATAAATGTACATTCTTATAGGTAATTAAAACATTCTAATTGAGATCTAAAATACTATTAAAAGATGTTTTGTAGGTAAAAATAAATTGATGATGTGTTCATGTTAAATCTGTGTGATAAACGGGCTAATATGTGATGAAACATTTGCCAGTTTGGCATTGATTAACGCATAACAAGCCTGTTACGCGTCAATCATATTGGCTCTAGCGGTCGATAAACAACTTAGCTCACAAAATGGGCATTGCAGGTGCAATACCACAGGCAAGTAAACCAATATCATTGGAATGTCACTTTGGTTGAGTACAGTTGGTTTTAATGCTCTAACTGTTTATTAATACTGGCTCTGTAAGTATGTTGTGCTGTATTAACAGAGTGGTCATTGAAACCACAGGAGTAATATTATTCCAGCAAATATTTCCCATGGAACCTCAAGTGTTCTTCAATAAAGCTAGCAACAAAAAAATAACTGTGGTCATAACCTGGGTGATAACGAAATTCAGCTTTGTACCCTATTTCTAATGCTACGCTTTCTAATGGTTTAGTGAGTTTCTGAGTATGATAAAAATTATCATCTAGGCCTTGATCCACTAACATTGGAATATGCAGGAATTTTCCTTGTTGACGCATCAATGCACAGCTATCGTAAGCTTCCCAGTCCCTTTGGTTAGCACCTAAATAGTTGTTAAAAGCCTTTTGACCCCATTGGCAATCCGCGGGATTAACAATAGGCGCGAAGGCAGATACAGAGCAATATTGCTTCATATTAGACAGTGCAATGATGAGCGCGCCATGCCCCCCCATTGAATGTCCGCCTATTGCAGATTTAGCTTTGACATTAAATTCTTTATTAATCAGGGCGGGTAACTCTTCAACAATGTAGTCGTACATTTGATAATGCTCATGCCAAGGTTCTTGGGTGGCATTAAGGTAAAACCCTGCTCCTAAGCCTAAATCGTATGCCGCATCTGCCGCATCAGGTACGTTATCGCCACGAGGACTGGTATCAGGCATGATCAGCATGATACCTAGTTCAGCCGCTACCCTTTGCGCGCCAGCTTTTGCAGAAAAGTTTTCATCAGTGCATGTCAGGCCACTCAACCAATAAAGCGCAGGTAACTTTTCGTCTTGGTTGACAATCGGTGGAATAAATACGCTAAACTGCATTTCGCATTTGAGTACAGCTGATTTGTGGCTGTAGCGTTTTTGCCAACCACCAAAACACTTATTAGCACTGAGTTCCGCTAATCTGCTTGCACCTTTGGTTGCAACTGTCATTAGAAATGCACCACTGTACGAATAGACTTGCCCTCATGCATCAAATCAAAAGCAGAATTGATCTCTTCTAATGGCATGGTATGTGTAATGAAGGTATCTAGTTCAAATTCACCGTCCATATAACGCTGCACGTAATCGGGTAATTGGCTACGACCTTTTACGCCACCAAAAGCGCTGCCACGCCAGACTCTTCCCGTGACTAATTGGAATGGCCGAGTGGATATTTCTTGCCCCGCTCCTGCTACGCCTATAATAATGGATTCTCCCCAGCCTTTATGACAACACTCTAATGCCGAGCGCATCACGTCAACGTTACCGATACATTCAAAGGAGAAATCTACACCACCCTCTGTCATATCGACTATGACCTCTTGGATCGGTTTGCCGTAGTCTTTAGGATTAATAACATCTGTCGCCCCTAATTGTTTGGCGATTTCGAATTTACCATCATTAATATCGATAGCTATAATGCGCCCTGCATTGGCCATTTTTGCGCCTATTATCACCGAAAGGCCAATGCCGCCTAAACCAAATACCGCAACCGTATCACCTACTTTTACTTTTGCAGTGTTGGTCACCGCGCCCATACCGGTTGTGACACCACAACCTAGCAAACACACTTTTTCTAGTGGAGCGTCTTTTGGGATTTTTGCTAAAGCAATTTCAGGTATTACGGTATGTTCAGCGAAAGTAGAGGTGCCCATATAATGATAAATGGGTTGTCCTTTAATAGAAAATCGACTGGTGCCGTCGGGCATCACGCCTTTGCCTTGTGTGCTGCGTATTGCCTGACACAAATTAGTTTTGCCTGATAGGCAGAACTTACACTTTCCACATTCGGGCGTGTACAAAGGAATAACATGATCACCTACTTCAACCAGTGTCACTCCTTCGCCAATTGCTTCAACAATACCCGCGCCTTCATGGCCTAAAATCGCGGGGAATAATCCCTCTGGATCATCACCAGATAATGTATATGCATCAGTATGACACACGCCGGTAGCAACTATTCTGACCAACACTTCACCTTTTTGTGGTGGTGCTAAATCAACTTCTTCAACTTTTAGTGGTTCACCAGCAGCCCAAGCAACCGCTGCGCGAGTTTTAATACTTTTCATTATTTGTCCTTAATTTATTCAGTCTATTGCCCGGATTGGGGCTATTATACCCATATGACCTAAAAACAATATCCGAGTAAGCGAATACTTTCGGCTTTCCAGAACACATTACTGATCTCATATCCTTCAGCACAAAGCTGCTCTTTTACTAGTCTTTGTTTTAAGCCTTGAGCGGCCTGATCTTCCAAGTCAAGTTTGGTTTGGTTGTTGGCTTGCATGGCTAATCTATTGGGCCTTTCTTGCAAAAAACGCTCGTCAGTTTTAAGTCGCTTTATTTTGGTACGACCATCGCGGAGTAACGATTCCTGAGATGTATTCTGCCAAGAAATGCCATAAACAAATTCAGTTTGCCCTTTATCCGTTACCCGAGAGTCAAATTTTTCATCTGTCATGATTGGCGGGGCATGACTAGCACATGCGCTAACCAATAAGCTGATAGTTAAGATTTTAAATAAAACGTGGTTTAACAAAATGTGATTTAACAAAAGGCACTCCATATTTATATTCAATGATGCTCATATTAAACAGGGTCAAAGAGGATCGCAATTTGTCATCTGCATTTAGGGAAAATCTATCAATCAGTTAACCATAAATGGGTGATGAAAGAGGGGAGTTATTACGCAACCGTATCAAGATATAAGTTCGCACACTATTGCAGCAAAGTATGAATGTAGTATTGTATTATTAATAGTGAGTCATATGGAATTTTAGCGCTTTTAAAAAAGCAGATCGGTATATTGGTTCTAAGTTGAACGGTGAGTGTTCAAACATTAGCAGCTAATAATCTTTATAATGTATTTTCAGTGGGTTATTCAGATGTCGAATTTATTCAAGAACCCGACAAAAACCTTGGCTATATAATGGTTTTGGTTATCAGTTTGACCCTCAGTGGTATGTTGAAGCGGGTTACCAAAAATTGATCCATAATACTTTGTACTCGACTGATTTACCGACCGCCACAGATATTACCAATGCTGAAAATGTTCAACAAGGCGATGTTTTGTTTTTGACTTTTCTTGGTAAAGCGTCTAGTCCAACTGGAGAGTTATTTTATCGACTAGGTGTGCTAAAAACCGATATTCGTGGCCAGCAACTTTTAGTGGGCGTGAGGGAATGCGAATTTGGCCAAGCCAATGTAATGGCCATTGCTGATTTTGGTGCCGCGACAATCTGTGATTATGACGAAACAATCTGTGATTATGACGAAAGTGGTGTCGCTGGGGTTATTGGTTTAGGTTATGATTATTTTGACGGTGCCCGGATTATGGTTCGCGCTGAGATAGAATATATTAAGGGGCAAGATAACTTAACAGTGACCACGGCTACTGTTGGGCTGCGGTATAATTTTTGAGCCGATTGTCTCGTGATACCAGTTAAAAGCAATCATGAATTTAATCACAGAGATATATGCACACCGAGAGCATTGAGTTTAATGACTGCTCATTGAGCAGTCATCATTACATTGATTCATACAAGACCTAGATTCAATGTAGAAGTGCACTTCCTTTTTTCTTAGTGTTCAATCCTTACATTTCGTAAAAAGCATCCACTAAAACACCTACGTTTACTTCACTGACGATAGCATTATTATTCAGGAGCGCTTCAACAGCAGTTCTGTTTTCTTCTGTGGTGTTGCCATAACGTTCTGCGGATGTCACAGAGCCTTGGAATGACTCATTATCGTTTTCAAGACTGATATAAAGCTCTTCGGTATTGACTAGTGCTTCAAGACTATTAAAAAATTGTTCATATTGTTCATATTGTTCATATTGTTCATATTGTTCTTCTGATGCTTCGGTTAACACAAAGCTAAACTCAAAGCCTAAGATAGCCCACTCACCTAAATACATTTTTTTTTGAAGACGTTTTGTTCTGCTTGGTTGTACTGACATTATATTACCTGTAAAAGTTAAAAAAAATTAAGCCATGACTTACCCCGAGAATGCGCCCATCGATACTAAGTGTTTTCGAGCGCATACTATCAGCTTTTGTCAAATTGTATTGAAAGAATAATAACTGTTGATGGATGTTACATGATGATCCTGAAAATAAAGAAGTATGTGTGATTTATATGATTGGCAATCACCCAAGTAGGGTTTGTCAGTCGTGAAGCGACATTATATATATTGACTAAGCAGTTTTGGCATAGCCATCAGTGTTCATCCTACTGGTATCATGAGAAATACTTTATCGATAAAGTAAGAAAATAGTATGAGTGCTGAGCCTGTATGAAAAACAACCTGGCACCTATTTTTTTTGTTGCATTTTGTCTTTTAGATCTGCAAATGGATTGTAAGTGCTGGTTTTGATTTCGGTATCTTCAGTACTGCCGTAGCGCACCAGATTTTCAAACTTAGAATGCTCTTCATCATGACAATACAAACACAGCAGTTCCCAGTTACTGCCATCGCTGGGATTATTGCCATGATTATGATCGACGTGGTGAACCGTTAACTCCGAAAGATTTTTGTGGAAAAATTCACGGGTGCAACGGCCACAGATCCAAGGATATATCTTAAGGGCTTGTTCTCGATAACCCGATGCGCGCTTGGTTATATATGCTTGTTGCTCGGCTAATACTTGTTCGTAACTGCCTGCCCCAGATTTTTGATTCGACATGTGTTTTTCACTTAAAATAACTGACCCTTTATTGGAACACCCATAGTAACAGTGGTATGGGTATATACAACCAACTGAGTATTTCACTTTGTAAGGTGAGCCAATTTTACCTTTTGATCTGCTAGGGTCGAGGTTAAAAGTTCTGACCTCCTTCTTGCATGGTTATGGGGGGGTTATTAGAACTACATCGATGATACGATTGCTTATTATTTGTACGTTTGTGTGTCGGGTTATTTTACATATCCGAAAAATTTAATTTTGTTTTTTTATAACCCATTGTAATTGTTGAATATAATAATTTTGGCCTGCTTTGTGCTGTACCATTGTTTAGTACACGATGAATCATCAACTTAGTAACTACCTTCCAATGAAGGTATTAAGAGGAATATTAAAATGAAAAATAAATTTTTGAAAATGGCTTTTGCTGGATTAGTTTTGACGGCTAGTGGTTTTGCAAATGCCACAATTGACATTTGAAATGTCAATTGTGGCTGACAATGACTTTGCAGTGTTTAGTGGGAACGCTACAAATATTAACAACATTTTGTATCAAAACAACGTAGGTTGGAAAACTCAAATTGGAAATTTATCTTCTCTCAGCTTTACTCTTGCTGCGGGTGATGACAAATTCTATGTTTTGGGTATGGGAGGAGGGGGACAAGAAGAAAACATTAGCGGTTTGATTAATGGTGTGAATATGACATCCGTATCAGTTGCAATGAGCTCTAACCTTAGTTCCTACCTTACTGGTTACAATAACTTTGATGTAGAAGCAGCAACATACAGCGCTAGTTTAGCGGATGTACAAAATGCGTTCTCAAATGTATCTTCTTGGTCTGATGCAGCCTCAAACTTAAATAGTACTCAAACAGTAATTGAAAAAGCTGGTTACGGTTCTGGATTCGCATTTTCTACAGGCAATGCACACTTGTTTAGTTTCGATGCGGAAGATGCAGGTGTAAAGGTTCCTGAGCCATCAACCCTTGCCATCTTCGCATTAGGCCTAATGGGTTTAGCATCACGTAGATTTAAGAAAAAATCTTAATTTAGTTAAAAACTATTCTAGAAGCATCTGCCAATCGGTAGGTGCTTTTTTTTGTGCGCCAATCGATGGGGGCAGTGACGTTGATTGACCAAATTTTGTACTGCGGGCATGCTTTTTTGTCTTGTAACACTCTTACGGGCAAACATTAACGGCTAGGGGCAATCTTTATTGTCGCTACACCTCTAAGTAACCTCAGCTCTGGTTGAATAGCAAAACAGGCATTAATTACCTAAGTTAAGGTCGGTTTAGAATAATGTTCACAATAACTAATCGAAGACGTGCGTGGCTTTGAAAGCTAATGTTTGTATCATAAAAACGTTTCCATAAAGGGCGCAGTAACCAAAGTAACAAAAATACCATAGACGGTAAGTGTTTCTTTTTTCGCCATAGAAACGTGAATTGGCCTCTTAAAAATTCAGCGCCAAAAAATCGGTTAGCAAGCTCGATTGACTCACGTTTATTAACCGCCTGTAATTCTGATAAGGCAATGCCACCTAAAATTTTGCGTCTGCGGCCATCAATCACCCATTGCTGAGCTATTTTTTGAGCTTGGGCTTGCAGTTGATCTTTTGGTACGACCCATTGTACTAAACCCGCAGTGAGGGCTTCTTGTGCGTTGGGCCTCCAGCCTTCCTTTTTTAACATACGCTGTGCATTCTTTTCTCCCATCAGTGTTGCAAACTGAACACTAGAACACCCTTCTGGTGTAATCCCCAGTGCGGCGAAAGGGGTTGAAAATGTTGATGTGTTAGCCGCAATAATAGCGTCGCATAACGTGGCTGAAGTCACGCTGGCACCAATAGCAGGGCCATTGACTGCGACCAAAATAGGTTTGGGGAATGTTAGATACTTATCAAATAAGCTTTGGTTATGTTCAACAATCAATTGATGCAGTTTTTTAGGTGCCATTAGTTTTAAAGTGCCACCCAGATTGACACCTGCTGAATAATAATCCCCCGTTCCGGAGAAAATCACGGCTTTAGTGGCTTCATCTTTAGCTGCGTTTCAAACGCTGTCGCAAAGGCCTCCATCATTTCGGTTGTCCAGCCATTTAATTTCTTTGGCTTGTTCATCATGATAGTCAGTACGCCAGCTTTCAACGAGCTTTGTATATAAGTAGAAGAATTTTTACTAAGGTTTAGGTAATTCAAAAAAGGCACTCTAGTCATTCTGGTCTGGTGATTATTACCGAGTTTTAAAGGGATAACTAGCGCCGTATGTAACTCGGTGCAGGTTTTACTCAAAGAGAGTATTCAGTGAGCTCGAGAATATTTATTATCTAGCGTATCCTAGTAATAACTTAATGCATGAACGTTTAGTATGATTGTAGTAAAAAATATCCCCCCTACAGAAGTGACATGTTCCAACTGCAAGGCATGTTGTTGTAGTTTAGAAGTGATGCTCATCTCAGATACGGGTGTGCCTAGTCAACATATTCATGTTGATGAACATGGGAGTGAAACTATGCTGCGCTTAGACGATGGTTGGTGTTCCGCTTTAGACCGAGATACATTAATGTGTTCTATCTATGAGAATCGCCCATGGATTTGTCGAGAGTTTGAGATGGGTTCTTATGAATGTATCAATGAACGATTGGAGAAAATGTAGGTTTTTGTTCAAGGTAAACGGTACCAACTTTTAGCATTACTAAAAGTGATTTTTTCAAAACATTGAGCACTTATTTCAGGTAATACTGCGTAAGTATTCCATATGTCGGCGTAGGACATTGATAATAAACACAGTGGAAAGTTACTGGCTAACATCACTCTTGTATCGCCCAATGTTACTATACAGTCTTGTATTACATTCGCGGCATGCTCTGGTTGCCAGGCTCTATTCGACATTTCCCAGCCTGATAATTTAATCGCGACATTTTCACATTGACTCAGTTTTTGTAGGTTGAGCTTCCATTTTCCTTGGCTGTACACATCGTTTTTAGTGGGGGGAGCCCCTCCATGATTAATGATGATACGCACTGACTTATGTTTGGTTGCTAATTTAAATAATTGTTCGATAGCGGGTGCATCTGCCAGTGATAACTGCGCGTCAAAACTGAATTCATATTGTGATAACAAAGCAAAATGTTGATCTATTAATTCAGACGTCAGAATTTGTTCAGCCTGTTCATCGAGAATATACCGAATACCTACCACTGATTTTCGTTGTTTTAACAACTTGATATGTTCAGCAAAAGTTGTGGCGGTGATATCGGCAAAGGCCACAGATGAAAAAGGGATGGAGCAATGCTGTTGTAACCAGTCTATTTCTCGCCAAGGCAGGTGATTGTCAAAGCCTGCTTCGATGTGCACAAATCCAGCCAGTTGCTGAGGTGGATACATCCATACATCTGCTTCCACAAAACTTTTGTTTATAATTTGCTTGTCTGGCCAAAAAGGTGGATTTTGAGGTTTTAGCCAAGCGTAATCGCCTTTTTGCAGATTAAATAAGTGCAGATGGGGATCGATAATTTTGTGGTGTGAGTCAGTCATGGTGTTGGATGCGCTATTGCGCCGTATAACCGCCGTCGATGACTTGCAAACTGCCAGTGATAAATCGTGCATCATCAGTGGCTAAAAAATAGGTCAAAGCGGCTACTTCGCTAGTTTTTCCGAGTCGTCCTATGGGTTGCAGTGCTGCTTCTTCAGCATGTACTTGCTCAATATTGGCACCCGATTGAGCAACATAGCGATTAATTGCTTTATGATACAAAGGGGTTTCTATGGTGCCGGGGCAGATAGCGTTGGCTCTTATTTGATATTTAGCGTAATCCAAAGCCGTCGTTTTGGCCATTGAGGCCAATGCGGCTTTGCTCATGTTGTACACAAATGAGTTATGTTTAGCAATCAGTGCTTGGTCAGACGCCATATATAAAATTACGCCGCTTTGTTGTGATTTCATCTGCGGCAACACAGCTTTAGTCGCTGCTATAGCGCCTTTTACATTTAAGCCAAATACTTGTTCAAAATCCTTTTCATCTGTGTCTTCTATGGTTCCAGAAAAATGTATGCCTGCGTTTGAAACAAGGCAGTCAACTCTGCCATATTGCTTAATAGCGTCTTGAATACACTCGCTAACCTGAGACGATACTGACACATCACATTTACGCCAGTTTATTGCTTTTGATTGTGCTGGATTGGCTTGAATATCAAGGTTTATCACGGCGTAACCTTCAGCGCTAAACTTTTCGCACACGGCATCACCTATGCCAAAGCTTCCTCCGGTGACAATACAAACGGGCCTATTTAATGCGGGTGGTGTTATCGGGTAAGACATATAAACTTAATGTAAACTAAAAACATCCTATAAGAGTAATGCAACAAGGCTGGCTGACCAAGTATAAATACGTATTTTGTGCAATACAGTTGCTTGGGGCTATTGTAGAATATTGACCAAATTATTTTGTATTGTTAGGGCTGTTGAACTTTCCTATATCACCTTATCTTAAAGCGAGACGTTTTGTCCTTTTATCACTCTTTTTTTAGAACCTTGTTTTTACTCTCCCTATTATTATTGGCTTTGTTTGAGGTGCACGCAGCAGAAGTGGATATAAAAGGAATTGATGATGATCGGGTGTTAAAAAATGTCAGGGCGCATATTGAAAGCCTAGACATTCCCAATGCCAGTTATCAATTTGGGCAATACCTTGAAAACTTGCAGTTAAAAGTGGCAGCCGCCACACAGGTGTTTGGCTATTATCATGCAATTACTGTGGTGACTCCCCCAAGTGCGGCTTCAAGTGGTGTAACAAAAAATAAAAATTGGCGCTTACACGTTGAGTTAGGCCCCTTGACACTTGTCAGGCAACTTTCAATCAAAATTGAGGGGCAAGGAGTCGAGGATGAAGCAATTCAAACCTTACTTAGCTCCTTCACGCTTAAACAAGGCCAACCTCTTGAACATTCAGTCTACGAAAACGCTAAAAATGCATTGCAAAGTTTAGCTTTGTCACGGGGGTACTTTGATTTTGAATTTGAACAAAGCAATATAAAGGTATTTGAATCGCTAAATGTTGCTGATATTACCATTCTTATTCAAAGTGGTATTCGTTACAAATTTGGTGACTTGCGCATTCCAAATGATACTCGGTCACAAACGTTAGCCAAGCGTTTAGCGCCTTTTAAGATGGGTGATTTATATCAAGCCAGTCAACTGGGTTTATTGAATCAAAGGCTTAAACAAACTCAATACTTTCGCCATGTGATTGTCAGGCCTTTAGTGGCATCATCGGTCGACGCCGTTGTGCCTATAGACGTTATTTTAACCCATAAGCCAAGAGATAATTTTGATCTGGGAATGGGGGTGTCCTCTGATGTCGGCCCACGATTTACCGGAAAGTGGCAGCGTCCATGGGTAAACGATAGCGGCCATTCAGCAGGCGCTCAAATATATGTGTCTTCTCCTGAGCAATATGTGTCTTTTGATTACAAGGTACCTTTGGAAGACGCTATTCATAACTATTTGAGCTATCAGGCGGGGTATCAAGCGCAAAACGATAATGATACCAGTAGTCATAAGTGGTCTATATCCGCCTCTCGGCACTGGGCAGTTGAAAACTCAGACTGGCAACGTTCCGCTTTTCTTAGGCTAGAGCAAGAAACGTTTATTCAGGGTCTAGAGGCAGAACAAACCACTCGCTTGCTGACACCAGGTTTTACCTTCAGCAGATTACGTAGTAAGGGTGGCTTGGATATTAATTGGGGTGATAAACAAATCATCACTGCCGAGTTTGCTTCAGAGTCTTTGTTGTCAGATATCAATATGTTGCGGGTGACAGCTGCATCGAAGTGGGTCAGAAGTGTCGGGCAGCATCGCTTTTTATGGCGGGCAGAGTTGGGCGGTATCGTCACCAATGATTTTGAGCAAGTACCATCAAGTTTGCGCTTTTTTACGGGAGGTGACCAAAGTGTTCGTGGCTTTGATTACAAAACTTTATCCCCCTTCGAACTTGACTCAGATGGCGAACGCGAACTGACAGGTGGCCAATATTTAGCGGTTGCCAGTGTTGAATATTCTTATCCTGTTGCCAAAAATTGGCGAGCGGCAGCCTTTGTGGATGTAGGTAATGCCAGCGAGGAGTTATTTAATGGCCCTGCTATGGGTTTTGGACTTGGCGCCATATGGAACTCACCAATTGGACCCGTGCGTTTGTATCTAGCAAAAGGTAAAAGTGATTTTGGTGAAACACGCTATGTGCATATTTCCATGGGGCCTGCATTATGAGATCTGTAGCTGATGCCCATAAAAACGTGGAAGCACAACAAAATACCCCTAGTTTACACCGTAAAATCATCACTGCCATGCTCAAGTCATTGTTGCTGTTAATGATTGTTATCGGTATTTTGTTAGGATGTGTATTTACACCTTGGGGCACCCAAGCAGTCATAAGCTCGGTGAGCAGGGTAGTTGATGAATTAACTATTGATTATCACAGTGGTGGTCTGGGATCTGAGCTGAATTTGTCTTCTGTAAAGTGGCAACAATCTGCTAGTCACGTTGATATTAATGACTTACTTCTTTCAGTAAAACTGTCTTGTGTATTCAGGTTTGCCGTGTGTATTGATTCAGTCAGTTCACAGAGAATGGTGGTAAAAATACAAGCAACAGATCCATCGCCTAGTACTGAAGCTGCTGCAGCCTTTTCGTTACCCTTTCCTGTCTCCATCCAAAATTTCAGTATAAATACGTTTTCGCTAGAGGTACAAGATACGGCAGACATATCTTGGCAGAATCTTTCAGGTAAATTGGACTTTTATCAGCGCCTTCGTATTGAAAAAATGCAGTTGGACGGATTTAATCTAACAACCTATGCCACAGAAAATCAGCGATTAACCACTCAGGCTGAACCCTTTGATTGGGCTAAATGGCAGTATCAACCCATCACGCCACGCTCTATTGTGCTACCTGTACATTTTGATGTGTTGGCCTTCAACATGTCTGCCGCTAGTGCGCAACTGGGAGGGCAAGAGCCGATTAAACTTAAAAGTCTCAGCCTAAAGGCCACAGGCAGTAAGAAAGCAATAATGTTGCATGAGCTGTTGGTAGAGCATGGCCAAGGGCGGTTGTTCGCCAAGGGTAATCTGCAGTTAAATGGTGATTATGAGCATGCGCTTTCTGTAGACACCCATGCTAATTTAGACCAAAAATCACCCTTAAAGCTAACATTACGGTCTTCAGGCAATATCCATTCCCTATCGACAAAAGTCGAATTAATTGAGACATCTTTATCAGTTAAAACACAAACTAATGCTTCACAAGCCAAACCTTTAAAGCTAGTGATAGATATCACAGCACAACCTTCTAAAGCCACCTTACCTGTCAAAATAAGGTTAGACTGGACTTATTTGGAATGGCCTTTAGTCGCGCCAAAGTTTAAGTCCGCGTTAGGTGAGATTGATATTCAAGGTGACTTAAACACGATGAACATGGCGATGCAGGCTGGGTTCGTGGGTGAAAATGTCCCCGATACTCAAATCAATCTCAGGGCTATCGCCACATCAACCCCACGGGATAAACAGTTCGAACTGGATGCGTTTTTGCTGGAAACCTTGGGTGGTCAAGTCTTCAGCAAAGGTAAATTGACCTTTGCTGAGTTTATCAATTGGCAAGGCAGTTCTGTTATAAGCCACCTTGACCCAGGTATTTTATGGCCTGAATGGGGGGCAGATATTAATGGGGAAGTGTCCAGCCAAGCCAATAAAAGCCAAGGTATTTGGAATGCTAAATTAAATGAGGTAGAGATTAACGGACAGTGGCAAGGTTACCCTTTAAGTGTCTCAGGCAGAGTTGATTTTCATCAAAACAACGGTCTGCAACTGCAAGCATTGTCCTTAAAAAATGCTGAGAATATTTTTCTACTAGACGGCGGTGTATCCCAGCAGCAAGCACTTGATATTTCGTTTTCACTCGATGCTGCTGACCTTTCAAATTCACTTCCTCAATTAGGCGGTTCACTCAATTTAGTAGGCAATGTGAGGGGGAGTGTTGAACAACCAGAACTAAGCTATGCGCTGTCAGGTAATAATTTGCTGATTTCAGAGGTGTTCATTCAGCAAGCTAAAGGTAGTGGCTCTATTAAGTGGGATGAGCAAAAACCGGTGGAATTAAATCTAAATCTAGCGGGTATTCAAGGCATAAGTAACCAAGTTGATAGTGCCCAGATGATATTAAGCGGTGATGCTAATGATCACCGATTTGATGTGACAACCAGTGGACAAAACAGCAACGTTAATTTGAGTATTCAAGGCCAGCTTGATCAAACGTCTTGGCTAGGTAACTGGTTATCTGGTGACATTAAATCATCTTACGCAAATTTGACCTTACTTGAACCTTTTAAAATTGAGGCTGATTGGGGCAAACAGCAATATCAGATTGCACCTCATTGCTGGCAGCATTTTGACAATCAACTGTGTATTAATCAGGCCGAATTTATGCACAACACCGCAACTTGGAGTGTGTCACTTAAAGAGTTTGATATGCTTTCAGTGGTCCGTCGTTTGGTGCCGGGAATGCCAAAAATTCAAACTAATAGTCGACTAAATTTAGATATGTCCGGTGAGTGGGATATTGCACAGCTACCTCATGCAAACTTACGTGCTAATTTGAGTTCAGGGGATTGGGTATTTGGCGAGCAGGACAACTTTCAACTGACATTAGACGAAACGTTAGTTGAGGCACAGATCACTCCAAAAAACATTCTGGCTAAAATTAATTTGTCTGGTAATCAGGTTGGCTCTCTGAGCGCCAGCATACAAGGGCAGTCTGGCGTGTATGCCGACCCACTAAGCAGACCTATACAAGGTGAGTTACTTATTGAGCGTTTTGACTTGGCTGCGCTTAAAGTGCTAGTCCCGCAATTGGATGTATTACAAGGGGGAATTAATGGCCAAGTACAAATTGACGGCACACTTGATAATCCTTTGCTAACTGGCGAATTAAAGCTGTCCAACGGTGCGTTAAAAGATGAATCATTGCCTGTGGCACTCAGTGCCATTGAGCAAGGTATCAGCTTAAAAGGACAAAGTGCTGATTTCAATGGCAGTTATAAGCTAGGCAAAGGTATAGGTGAAATGCAGGGTAATATTGTTTGGTTGCCAACGCTTATAGGACATTTACACCTTACTGGTGAAGCATTGGAATTTGATTATCAAAATATAGTAAAAGCCAAGGTTAGCCCAAACATCAATCTTATGTTCGAACCCAATCATTTAGAATTAGTAGGTGAAGTGGCTGTCCCTTATGCACGCGTCAAAGTACGTGAATTACCAAAAGGGTCAATATCTCCATCAAAAGACGTAGTGTTAGTTGAAAAACAGGCCGAACAAAATACAGCTCAACAAAAGCTGGTGCTGAATGTGTTGCTGAAACTTGATCCTCTGGAGCGTCAGGAGGTCAAATTAGATGCCTTTGGATTAACCACCGACTTACAAGGTCAATTGCGACTGCAAAACAATAAAGCGGTAATATTTGGGAGTGGTGAGGTGCAACTGGTTAATGGAAGGTATCGGGCTTATGGCCAAAAACTGGTTATTCGTGACGGTGATATTTTATTTACTAATGCGCTAGGCCGTCCATATTTGAATATAGAAGCGGTGCGTGATCCTAAATTAACCGAGGACGATGTCATCGCTGGATTATTAGTTGTTGGTATGGCGCAAAACCCAACAGTCACAGTGTTTTCTGAACCTGTGATGGAGCAACAACAGATCTTGTCTTACATGTTAACTGGGCGAAGTTTAAATGAGTCAAGTGGTGACAGCCAAGATACTATTTTAACCAATGCCTTGCTGTCTCTTGGTTTGGGGCAAAGTGAAAATATTATCAGCAAAGTAGGCAATACACTTGGTTTTGAAGACGTCAGTTTAGACACGTCGGGGCAAGGTGATAGTACCCAACTATCGTTAACAGGTACTGTTGCTCCTGGTGTGCAATTACGTTATAGGGTCGGGGTATTTGATTCTATTTCAGAAGTCGCAATACGTTATCAATTATTACCTAAACTTTATATTGAAGCGGTGAGCGGCGCCAGTAATGCCATCGACCTTTATTACCAGTTCAGTCTCGATGGCAGCCAAAAGAAGCAAACCTTAAATGAATAATCTACTGCAATTGGAAGGGCCATGTTTGAATCACTGAGTTATGCTTTAGATGTGACCTTACCGATTAGCCTGATCATCGGCTTGGGTGTTTTGTTAAAACGTATAAGTTGGATAACAGACGAATTTGCAAAAGCAGGCTCAGACTTAGTATTTAACCTAACGCTACCCTGCTTACTGTTTGTCAATATTGCGACCACTAATTTGACTGATCATTTTCCTGCCTTGTTGATTGTGTTTGCTGGCAGTGCAATGACAGCTGTATTCTTGATTTTCCACCTCTTGGCATTTGGTATCGCTAACAAACTGGCTAGAGGCGCTTTTGTACAAGGAGCATGTAGAGGCAATATGGCTATCATAGGTTTGGCGTTGTCAGTCAATGCCTTTGGTGATTTGGCCTTAGCTATCGCTTCGATGTATTTAGCCGTTTTAGTGGTACCGTTAAATATCTTTTCTATTTTAACCTTATACTATCATCAAGAAAAAACACCTAGCGTCAGAGACGTTGCACACAGTGTATTGACTAATCCTTTAGCCATTGCTATTTCGTTGGCGATACTCGTGGCTTTGTTGCCTATTCAAGTCCCTAGGTTGATGCTCGATACAGGCCATTATCTCGCGAGTATGACTTTACCTTTGGCATTATTGTGCGTGGGAGCGATCATCCGTTTGCAAGAATTTCGCTCTTCAAGCGTCTTGTATTGGGCAATAAGCAGTAAGGTTGTATTTATCCCGGTGGTGGCCACGGCTTTGGGTTTCTATGTTGGACTCAGAGGTGAGGAACTTGGGGTACTGTTTATGATGACAGCTGCGCCCACAGCGGCTGCAGCGTACCCAATGGTCAGAAGTATCGGTGGCGATTACCATTTAACCGCCGCAATTATTGCTGGTAGTACACTGATGTCAATTTTTAGCTCAACCCTGGGGTTGTTCTTGTTACGTGAAATGCAGTGGGTATAATAATCCGAGCTCAGGTTAAGTCATCAAATAGCTCACTGGTTGAACATTTTTTCCTTACCCATCTTTAAAGTTGTAGTGGCTAACTGTACTTCTTTTAAAAATGTCAGTAAGGCAAAAATCAATAAAAACAGCGCAATAACAAACAATGTTATGATCAGTTGACTCAAATCAAACAGTAATAGATCGCCCAAGAACAATAACACGACCACAGAGCATACAAATAAAGCTGAGGCAGTACATAAGCCAATTGAGCGGTTAATCAGTTTTATCCTGCGCCATAAGTTTTTTAATTCGTTTTCTGATTGGTCTAAAAACTCTGGTTCCTTAATCGTAAAAACCCGGCGCTCCATAATACGTGCTCTATCTACGATCCGCCCTAAACGGCCCGACATCACGTTTAAAAACCCCGCGATACCGGTCAACATAAAGATAGGAGCCACAACGATTTGGATGACTTGGGCAAGGTCGGTAACAGAGGTTGACATAATTAAGTCCTTTTACACCTATTCAACAGTTTCAATCTCTTCTTTTACATCGTTTTCATCATCATCCACTTTTACCGCCCACAAATCGTATTCGTTACTATGAATGATTTGTGCCCAGATGATGTCGCCTGGCTCTACATCAAATTCGTCCGTTAAATGCACATTACCATCAATTTCAGGTGCATCGGCATAACAACGGCCAACCGCGCCTTCTGGTGTGACTTCATCAATGATTACTTGATATTCTAAACCAATTTTGTCTTTTAATTTAGCGGTACTGATGTCAGATTGTTTTTGCATGAAGCGGTCGTAACGCTCTTGTTTGATGTCTGCGCTTACGGGATCGGGTAAGTCGTTGGCTTTTGCGCCGTCTACATCTGAATATTTAAAACACCCTACACGGTCAAGTTGCGCTTCATCTAAAAAGTCTAATAACATCTGAAAGTCTTCTTCGGTTTCACCAGGGAAACCCACAATAAAGGTTGAGCGAATAACAATATTCGGGCAAACCTCACGCCATGCTTTTATACGCTCCATAGTACGTTCGGCTGCCGCTGGACGTTTCATTAGTTTAAGAATCCGCGGGCTGGCATGTTGGAATGGGATATCCAAATAAGGCAAAATCTTACCTTGTGCCATCAATGGCATAATCTTATCTACCGAAGGGTAGGGGTATACGTAGTGCAAACGCACCCAAATTCCCATTTCGCCAAGCTTTTCGCACAGTGATTTCATGTCGGTTTTCACCGGCGTACCATCCCAAAAATCAGTTTTGTTTTTAACGTCTACACCATATGCGCTGGTGTCTTGAGAAATCACCAATAACTCTTTTACACCCGCATTTTTCAAACGTTTTGCTTCGTCCAAAATACTACCAATAGGGCGACTCACTAGATCACCGCGCATAGAAGGGATAATGCAAAAAGTGCACCTGTGATTGCAGCCTTCAGATATTTTTAAATAGGCATAGTGACGAGGCGTAAGTTTCACCCCAATATCTGGCACCAAATTCAAATAGGGGTTATGTTCAGGCTGAGGTAAATGTTCATGAACTTGATTAACCACTTCTTCATAAGCATGAGGGCCAGTAATCGCCAGCACATTCGGGTGTACTTCACGTATTTCATCTTCTTTAATGCCCAAACACCCAGTGACTATCACTTTGCCATTTTCGGCTAGTGCTTCCCCTATAGTGTCTAAGGATTCTTGAACCGCCGAATCGATAAACCCGCAAGTATTCACAATCACCAGATCTGAATCGTTATAGGTAGGCACCACGTCATAACCTTCAGTTCGCAGCTGCGTCAAAATTCGTTCTGAGTCCACTAAATTTTTAGGGCAGCCTAAGCTCACGAAGCCAATTCTGGTGCCTTTCGTTTTTTGTACCGGAGAGCCATCAGCTTTAGGGGTAGAAGAGTCTTCCAAAATTCTGACTGGCGTTTCTAAAGTGGTAGTTTTATTGGGGGTATAGGTTTCAACTGTCATTGTAATATCTTAAACAAACATAATTAAAATTATTATACGTTAAGTGGTCGCTCTACGTCACAGGCAATAATATTTTTATCGAATGCAAACATAATATTTCCCTCTTACATGCTTTACCCGTTATCATTATTACCTTTGAAACCATCCACGGTATATAATATGAACTTAGACAAGTCACAAAAACGCATCAGTAAGCGTGTTAAACGTGGATTTCACGGGTATCCGATGATCAGCATTCATTATTTTGGGCCAAATCAGGCATTAGCTACAAAAGTAGAAGTGGGCTTTATTGAACAAGAAAATGCCGAACCTATGCTGGAAACCTTCAACAGCGACACGGATATTCGTCAAGATGAGACAGTGCAAACTACTATCATTAAAATTATTGACCGAGTGGATGCCAAAACAGTGACATTAGAACAGAGTGTAGGAGTTCTTATAACTTAAATAACAGGAAACATCAAAGCGCTTCGGCACGTTTATTTAGCATAATTTTATTTAACGCAACTATATGACATAGCCGTGTTGCGCTTCCACGTCAAGTTGAGAACATCAAACTCTTTAGAAAACCTTAGGGCTATTTATAATTGCAATGCCTGTTCAATATCATCAACTAAGGCCTTATTTGTAGGTTTTATGGCTGATGCATAGGCATTAACAACCTTTCCATTCTTATCCATTAGGTATTTGAAAAAGTTCCATTTAGGCGCTTGCCCTGACTTTTTAGCTAGCATCCGATACAAGGGATCCACATCTTCACCCCTTACAGACATCGCCTCAAACATGGGAAATTTAACCCCGTAAGTGAGTCGGCAGATTTGCCCTGTTTTGACTTCGCTTTTGTCTTCTTGATTGAAGTCATGTGAGGGAAACCCCAGTACCACAAGGCCTTTATCGTTATATTTACTATACAAAGCTTCAAGCCCTTCAAACTGAGGTGTAAAACCACAGTAACTGGCCGTATTCACAAATAGAATCGTTTTACCCTGATAGGCTTCACACATATTGACTGTGTCTTGAGAGTTGAGCTTACGTTTGACAAATTTGAGTAAATCTGGACAGTTGCTTGCTTGGGCACCTAATGATGCGACTGACAGTAAAACAATGGTAACAAATATCTTAATGTTCATTAATGCCTTCATGATGTTGTGCCTTCTTTCAAAAACCTATAAAAATCTAATTTGGGTTTCATTCGTGATTTTATGTTGTTCGCATAGTATTTAGTGGTTGGAATGGTTTTATGGAGCACTTTCACTTATTTTGGGTAATAAAAAGCCGGCAAGTGCCGGCTCTAATTTAGATGTTTACTGTTTAGTCAAACTCATACGATACGTTAATACCAAAGGTGCGTGGTTGATTAGGATAGACAGAAAAGCTTCCAGCTTGGGTTGGAGGTGGGAAGCCTGACATGTAATATTCATCATTAGTGAGATTACGTACATAAAGTTGCAGCATTACACCATTTTCTAAGTTCAGACCGGCACTTGCGTTAAAGGTACTGACTTCACGAGAAAGAGATCCTGGCAAGTTCGCCACAAGTCTAACCTCGCTTTCGTAGATGTAATCGGTGCGCACATATCCGTACATTCCGTTGTCCAACTCGTAGTTGTAGACAATTCCCGCGGAGATACTTTGCTCGTGAATACCCGCTGGTTTAGTACCTGATAAATCAACCTGGCCCGTAACACCTGCTGCACCTACAAATGAATCGTAAATTGGATCAAGGAAAGTACCTGCTAAGGTCAAGGTCCATTCATCTGAAGCACGATACACAGAATCAAACTCAATCCCTTTCGTCGTTTGCTCTCCCGCATTGGCTAACACAAAGCCGGTACCAATAAAGGTGCTTGATTGAAAGCCTTCAATGGTTTGATCAAATAAGGTCACATTCAGGCTGCCTTTTTTAAAGCGTGTCTTCATGCCTAACTCATATACAGTTGCTAATTCAGGAGAAGCATAACGAGTGCCGTAACTTTGATTTGCCTGAGTGAGTCCAGCAGCAACTAATGCAGCTTCATCAGTAGGGAAAGGGCGAGAATCCCGAGATAAATTCCATGATGTCGCTTTAAACCCAGTGGCAGCTGTGGCAAAGAAATTGACATTGTTATTTAAGGTATAGGCCAATCGTGCTGAGTAAGTTGTTTTACTGTCAGAGGTTGAGTTATCTTCAACTGAATTAGGTAAGTCTAGGTTTGGCGGTAAAAACTGAACGCCAGCTAAAGCCGCTAAAGAGGGGGGTAATTGAAATGATGAAAATGTCGCTCCGTTAAGGGGCTGCAGCATAGTGACTTCTTTTTCATCATTCGTATACGCGATGCCAAGGGTAGCGGTTAAACTATCCGAAATATGATAGTCAAAGTTACCAAATATTGAATATGCATCGTTTTCTTGGGTCAAGTCGGTATTAATCTGCGAACCTGCAGTGTAGAAGCTATCTGGAGGAAAACCGATTGCGCCCTCTAGAAAAGCAAGTGTACCAGGGCCACCAATTAAAAAGTCAATAAAACCACTGGCATCTTCACCAAAACTTAAGCTGTCGCTAAACTCAACTTGTTCAGAAAAGTAAAAACCACCTACCATCCAGTCGAGCGTGTTATCGCCTATGGAAGTCAGGCGGAATTCCTGAGTAAACGTTTCTATGTCGGTACGTGTCGAAAGACCTAAGACATCTGAAGAGTTATAGTCCACATCATGTGGCTCATCTTTGCCGGTAAGTACTTCGTTAGCTCGGAAGGCAGTAATAGAGGTAAATGCAAATTTTTCAAAATCCACATCTACCTGTATAGATACACCGCCATCTTCTACATCATTGGTAGGGCTAGTATTAAGGGCCGATTCAAAAGCAAAGGGGTCTGAAGCATCCAGCACCATACCACCTAACGCTTGAGTAGCCCCAGCAGTTGGGCCGTTTATGGCTGCAGCTACGGTACAGCAAATTTCACTGATTTCGCTGTAGTCTGCAATAAAACGAACTTTCACATCTTCGGTTGGTTCATACAACATTTGGCCACGCAAGTTCCATCTATCTTTGTCATTGAGGTTCTTGATCCCCGGAACGTTACTAATACTCTTGGTAAACCCATCGCGTGTGTTAAAACCACCGGATAAGCTGTAGGCTAAATTATCTGTGATGCCGTTAGTGATGTAACCTTTTACTAACCGGTTATTATAGTTACCAATACCGGCTTCAACTTTGCCTTGAAAGTCATAAGACGGTTCTAAAGTACGGACACTAATGACACCCGCAGAAGCATTCTTACCAAATAAGGTGCTTTGAGGGCCACTGAGTACTTCAATTTGCGACACTCTTGGTAAACTGTTAATGACGCCACCAGCGCGAGAGCGGTATACACCATCAATAAATATACCTACAGATGGTTCAATACCTGTGTTGTTTGCTCCGTTACCAAAACCACGAAGAGAAAAGGTAACGTTACTTGAGCGTTCTAATGGTGCTACACGCAGTGTAGGCACCAAAATTTGTAAGTCATTTATATTAGCAAGATTGGCTTGCTCCATAGCTTCGCCAGATACTACTTGAATGGCTACAGGGGTTTCTTGTAAACCTGTCGATCGTTTTGATGCGGTGACAAAAATTCGCTCAATGCCTCCATCATCAGCCTCATTAGTGTCGCCTTCTTGGGCTTGGAGGTTAGTCGCACTTAATGCGCTTATTACGGCTGAAACTAATAATGTTTTTTTAAATGTTCTGCGCGCATGCGGCAGGTTATTGAGCTTATGTCTGTTCATTGATGTTTTCTCTTTTTAGGCTTTTTTAGTAAACAAATGATAAAAAATGGATCCTTTTACAGCCACAAGCCAGAAAGGACCACTCATCTGACCTGAACTTTATCAATAATATTGGTAAAAAGTAAATGGTTAGTTAATAAAATGTCAAATCAAAATATAATGTCCTAAGTAATATGCGGCTATATTTTAGTGCAAGGGAATGGTTTAGATGGCAAAAGTTTGACTGCATCGTGGTCATTGTGGGTTTTTATCTAAAGCGACTTCCATTTTTAAGGCAACAAAAAGCCGGCATAAGCCGGCTTGAAATAATCTAACTTAAGCTGTAATAATTAAAAACGTTTCTTAACTGTCACACTAAACGTAGCTGGCTCGGACATGTATGCATTCAACTTACCAGTTTGTAATAGTGCGTTGAAGTTAGTACGATTAATATATTCTTCGTCTAGAAGGTTACGGGCTCAAACAACTATATCTATATCAGCATCTTAAAAGTTTATAAAGAATCTTAGGATAACCACATTGTAACCATCTTGAATAGCAAAAGGGTCGTTACTGCCGTCTAGAATAATATCGCTGGTGTGGCTGAAGTCTCCTTGCACACAACTATACACACCATCGGCTGTTTCGAAATCTTTCTTTACACTAATAACGGCATAGTGCTCTGGTTCGCCACCAGGTCTGTCACCTGAACGATCACAGAATTGGTCAGTGGCATTTTGACGACCTGGATCGTCTATACCAGTATGCCAAGCGAAGTTGACTTCAACAGTATCCATGGGTAATCAAGTTGCTTCAACCTCAAAGCCAGAAATCTCATAATCCCCGGCGTTCTGTAAGTTAAATCCATTACCTGTAAAGGTGTTGGCCTGGGAATCTTCAACGGTCGTATAGTGCGCTGCCGCGTTGATACGAAGATCATAATCGCGAAAATCCTTCTTAATACCTAATTCGAAAGATTGAGAGGTCTCAGCATCAAACAAAGGTGCAAAGCCATTTGCTATACGACCAGTGTTTGTACCGCCAGACTTATAACCAGTTCCATATGAACCATATACCAAAGTATCTCGGTTTGGTTGCCAGCTTAATTTAAGTGTACCTGTTATCTGATCATCTGCTATTGATTCGACAATGTTAGGACGAGCGGCTGTTGTTGCGCCTAAAGCATTAAACCCCCAACCTATTGTTTGAAAAGGTCGAGTCGCTTCTAAATCAGCAGCTGTAGGTGCTTGTCCTGAAAGTAATGCTGCACCAATGTTACCCAGTGCTGCTCCTGCTAAACCACCGCCAATTGCCAATTCAGTGGTATTAGCAAAAAATGTAGGGAAGTCTTCGCCGCCTGGCAAATTTTCACTAAATTCAGTGGCCAAATCTTTTGACTCATCTGTGTAACGAATACCGGCTGTTAATGTGAGTTCATCGGTAAACTGATAATCTAATTGTGCGAAAAGTGCATAACTCTCGTGCTCTTGCGCTACAACATGGTCGACCCCTGTACCATTTGGTGCTGCTACTGCTGTTGGAGCAATAAATCCGCTTGTTAAGGCACTTATTCCATCTAACCCGGCAAATAGTGGGTCAAATGCTCCTTGAAACTGAGCCAAGAAAAATGGATTAAATAGCGTATCTGTATAAAGGCTGTATTCTAAATCTAGCTCTTGGGTGAAATAATAAGCACCTAATATATAATTAAGTTTATCGCCAGTATAATCTAAACGTATTTCTTGTGAGAATGATTCTTGTTCAGATAAGTTACTGGTACCAAATAAATCAGCATCAGTAAAATCAGTATCAAGATTGTCAAAGGACTCAAAGTTTCGGTAGGCAGAGATTGAAACAAAAGTGTAATCGTCATCAATATCCCAATTTAGTTCTGCAGACAACCCTCTGTCTGTCATGCTTGACTCTGGTAAAAATGATACTGCTACTTCTCTGTCGTAAAATGCATCACCGCCAGCGAACACAGTACCGCATAGACTAGGTAATGTTGCGTCTGAGCCAAACTTTTCAGGTATTTCAAGCGCTTGAAAGTTACTTAACTGCACGGGTGCGCCACAACATATCTCACCAATTCCAGAGTAATCTGCGATAACTCTGAAAGATACGTCATCATTAGGTGTATACAGCGCTTGAAAGCGAGCACCCCAGCGATTTCTGTCATTAAGGGTATCTTCGCCTAAAATAACATCACTGATTGTGCCATCTCTTGAGCTACTGAAAGCGGTTGCGCGAAATGCGAGAACATCTTCAATAGCAGAAAATGACATCGCTCCTGAAAGATTGACTAAGCCATAATTTCCAAATGTTGCTTCAATAAAGCTATTATCGCCATCATGACTGGGCGCAATGGTGCTAACTAATATTGCACCTGATGGGGTATTTTTGCCAAAAAGTGTACCTTGAGGTCCACGTAATACTTCAACAGCGGCGACATCAACTAAGTTATTGATCATCGAATTTTGACGAGCACGATATACACCATCAACATACAAACCCACAGAAGATTCAAGACCAAAGTTTTGTGATGAGGTACCTACGCCACGAATAGAAAAACTAGAGTTGGTTGCACTTTGACTTTGGAATGCGCATAAACCTGACACATTTGTTTGCAAGTCGTACATGTCTTTAATGACCGCTTCGGCCATTTCATCACCGGTAAAAGTAGTGATTGACACGGGCACCTCTTGAAGATTTCGTGCTCTTTTTTGTGCGGTGACTGTGATAGTTTCTAAGCGGCCCTCTTATTCTGCTTCTTGCGCAAAAGTCATGGAACTACTTAGTGCAAGTGATAAAGCGACAATACTTGATACCGCAGAAGGCTTAAATTGTATTGGCAGCGTTTGTTTCATTATTTATTCCCTATTTGCTAGCGAAGCTAGTCTGTATTTGGATGGTTTAATTAAAAATGTTTAAAATATTGAAAATGAATCTCTGTGTAGAATGCTATTTCCGCCAAACCCACTCATCAGGGCTGTAGTTTATCAAAAATTATGATTTAAAGTAAACGCTTGGTTTGTTAATTGTTAACGAATAAATGTTTGTGCACACAATATTTCACATATTTGTCTTAATACTCTCACCAATCAGTATTTATAGAGCTTGTGATGCATCCCGATACTGTTTTGGTGCCTAATTTTCTACTTTGTTTTGTTTTAATATTACTTATATTTATCTAAGAATATAAGCGAAATTTTGGAGTGGAGTCTGAACATTCATCACGTGAGATATTGGCTAATCCAGGGTTGAATTTTTAAAGTGGTTTTGGCGATATAAATATAATAAATGTAATTTAATTAAAATAATAAATTCAACTTATAGATCTATTAATAATAATATCATGTGAATTAAAAATATTGGTGAATAAGTGTCTGAATTTTATTTAGTCCGCCATGGGCAAGCTTCATTTGGAGCAAAAAATTACGATAAGTTAAGTGATCTGGGTCATCAACAGGCGCGATGGCTTGGAGAATACTTCACATCAAGAGATATTATTTTCTCTCAAGCATTTATGGGAGACATGGTTCGCCATAGAGAAACTACTCAAGGTATTCTAGATGGCTTAAGTCAATCCCCAGTTGTAACAATAGATACTGGCTTTAATGAATTTAATTTCAAAAATATTGGTGACAGTTATCTGGCATTAAACCCACAAAGCAGTTTACCAGAAAACCCTAAACCTGCTGACTTTTACCGTTTGTTAAAACTAGCGATGCACGCATGGTCCGAGGAATTATTACCTTTAGACACACTAGATGAGAGTTGGCTAGACTTTAAACATAGAGTGCAGGGTGCTTTACAGGCAGCTTGCCAGCAAAATAGTGATAAGCCTATTTTGATTGTGAGTTCAGGGGGAGCCATATCCATGTTAATGAGCTTAGTATTAGGATTGGATGCTAAACAGGTCATAGAGTTGAACATGCAAGTCCGCAACACCAGTATCAGCCATTTCTTCTTCAACGAAAGCAATATACGTTTATCAAGTTTTAATAATATCCCACATTTAGACAGCCCAGATAGGCTGGACTCCATCACTTTTAGCTAAAGGAAATATAACCATGAATTTTGATTACTCCGAAAAATCGCAAATATTGATCGACCGCTTACAAGCCTTTATGGATGAACACATTTATCCTATTGAAAAAGATTATACTAATCTGGTACATGCCAATTCTGCCAATAAAGAAACACGCTGGGTGACACCGGAAGTGATGGAGGAATTGAAGCAAAAAGCTAAAGATGCAGGTCTGTGGAACTTATTTTTGCCCGAAGAATATTTGCCCTACGGAGCAGGTTTAACCAACCTTGAGTATGCACCATTGTGCGAAATTATGGGTCGGGTAATGTGGAGTTCAGAAGTGTTCAACTGCAGTGCTCCTGATACAGGCAATATGGAAGTATTGGCTAGATACGGTTCCGAGCAAGACAAGCAAAAGTTCTTGATACCACTGCTTGAAGGTAAAATACGCTCAGCTTTTGCTATGACTGAACCTGCAGTTGCATCATCAGATGCCACTAATATAGAAACATCTATACAACGAGATGGTGATGAGTATGTAATAAATGGTCGTAAATGGTGGACCAGCGGTGCCATGAACGCTAACTGTAAAATTATGGTGGTAATGGGTAAAACGGATCCTACTGCGGCTCGACATCAACAACAATCACAAGTTTTGGTACCACTGGACTCGAAAGGGATTACGGTCGTTCGACCTTTAGCTGCTATGGGCCACTACGATGAGCCGATTGGACATGCTGAAGTGTTATTTGACAACGTCAGAGTACCAGCAGCAAATTTATTGGTCGGTGAAGGCGAAGGTTTTGCCATTGCTCAAGGTCGCTTAGGGCCGGGCCGTATTCACCATTGTATGCGTTTAATTGGCTGTGCCCAGCGTGCCTTGGATATGGCATGTGAAAGAGTTGAAAACCGCATCGCATTTGGACAGCCCTTAAGTAAACAACAATCTATCCGTGAACGAATTGCGCAAATGCACTGTGATATTGAACAAGCCCGTTTACTAACACTTAAAGCGGCTGATAACATGGACAGATACGGTAATAAAGTAAGCCGAAATATTATTGCCGCAATTAAAATCGTGGCACCAAAAATGGCCTGTAATGTAATTGATCAATCGATTCAAATGCACGGTGGTGGAGGAACTAGTCAGGATTATGTCTTGTCTGCTATTTATGCTTACGCGCGCACCATAAGGTTAGCTGATGGGCCCGACGAAGTGCATATGATGCAGTTAGGTCGAAATCTGATAAAAGACCAAAACGCTTAATATGAGTGTGATAAAAAGGAAAATGTTATGACCGAAAAAGGCTCAGTTGATCAATTAGACGTGCAACTTCTTGCTGACTATTTAACCCAACATGTTGCAGGTTTTGAAGGGCCCGTCACGGCAACTAAGTTTGCTGGTGGACAGTCAAATCCTACCTTTAAGTTAATAACTGCTAATCAGTCTTATGTGTTACGACGTCAACCACCTGGTAAGTTGCTAAAGTCTGCCCATGCTGTTGATCGTGAATATAAGGTATTGGCTGCACTTGAAAATTCAACAGTACCAGTAGCAAAAGTCTACCATCTTTGTGAGGACACATCCCTGATTGGCAGCATGTTTTATATCATGGAATATGTTGAAGGTCGGGTGTTTTGGGATAGCGCATTACCAGAAATTTTAGATAACAAAATACGCAGCCAAATGTATCAAGAAATGGTTGAAGTACTCGCTGCTCTGCATAGTGTGGATATCGAAAAAGTAGGTTTGAGCGATTACGGCAAACCTGGTAACTATTATGAACGCCAGTTTAGCCGTTGGAGTAAACAATACAAGTTGTCAGAAACCCAAGATATCCCTGAAATGGACCAGTTAATCGCTTGGCTAGAAAAGCATTTGCCAGAAGATAATGACAAAATATCACTAGTGCACGGTGATTATCGTATGGATAACTTAATGTTTCATCCAACAGAGCCTAAGATTTTAGCTGTGTTGGATTGGGAGTTATCTACCTTAGGTCATCCTTATGCTGATTTGGCGTACCAATGCATGCAGCTGCGTTTGCCTGAAAACGTTGGAAAAGCGACTGGACTTGGTGGTATTGAGAGAGCCCCCTTAGGGATCCCAGAAGAACAAGAATATGTCGATGCTTATTGTAAATTAGTGGGTATCGAAAAAATCGACAATTGGAATTTTTACCTAGCTTTTAGTTTTTTCCGCTTAGGTGCCATTGCCCAAGGTGTGGCAAAGCGAGCTGAAGATGGCAATGCGTCAAATAAAGAAGCACAGGCTGTCGGCGCTATCGTTAAACCTTTAGCCCAATACGCATTAAAACTTACCCAATAGCATTCAACAAAACGTTAGAATTTTGCTTGAATACCAGACCTTTCACGGAGAATGTAATGAAAGCAATAGTATGTGAAGAATTTGCCCCAGTAGAACAACTGAAGTATATAGATGTTCCCGATCCCGTGGCCATAAAAGGCCACGTAGTTGTCAATGTTACGGCATGTGGTGTCAACTTCCCTGATGGACTGTTGGTACAAGGTTTGTATCAGATGAAACCACCATTTCCTTTCGTACCTGGTAATGAAGTCGCAGGTGTAATAAGCGAAATAGGTGAGGGTGTATCTCACCTTAGAGTCGGTATGCGAGTGATTGCTATGTGTATGTTAGGCGGGTACGCTGAAAAAGTATTATGTCCGATTTCACACATCATGCCTATTCCCGACGAAATCCCTGATGAAGAAGCAGCCGCATTAGTTACCGCTCACGCTACGGCACATCATGCACTCAAGCAACGTGCACAGATTAAACCAGGTGAAACTTTATTGGTTACTGGTGCCGCGGGTGGAACGGGTTTAGCCGCAGTGCAAATTGGTAAAGAGATGGGGGCAACAGTTATTGCAGTTTGTTCTACCCAAGAAAAATTAGATATGGCTAAAGCCAATGGTGCAGACATTCTCATTAACTACACAGAAACCGATTTAAAAACTGCCGTTAAAGAAGTGACTGATGGCAAAGGTGTTGATGTGGTGTATGAATGTGTGGGCGGAGATACTTTTCATGCATGTTCAAGGAGCATGGCTTGGAACGGCAGACTGTTAGTGGTTGGCTTTGCTGGCGGTACTATTCCGGAATTTCCTGTGAATTTAGCTCTGGTAAAAGGTTACTCAGTGATGGGAGTTTTTTGGGGCTCGTTCACCCTACATCAACCCAAAGATTTTGCCGATAATATGAAAGAGTTATTGTTATGGTATGTGCAAGGTAAAGTCAAAGTGGTAGTTGATGAAGTAGTGCCTTTAGAAAATGCCAAAGATGCGTTGAATAAAGTCATGAACCGAGAAGTAAAAGGTAAAATGACCTTAAGGCCTTAATAACAGCTTATAAACATGGGTTTTGTCTGTTACTCAGATTTCTTTTGTATTCAGTCATAAAAAACGGCCTCCAGAGAGGCCGTTTGCTTAGGGGCAATTATTTAATTAGCATAATCGACCTACCATGTTGAACTTTAAGTTCGTTCAAGCACAATTCTTGCGCAGCCCGTAATTTATATTCTGTCTTTAAGAGCCGTCATAATTGGTGAAGCGTCTAAACCATTTTCATAAGCCTAAATCAATACTTTTTTCCGTGTACCTATAGTGAGATTAAGTCTCCTTTTGGCATCTTTTTGAGCATCAAAGTACCTGTTTCAACTGCTTAGTTAAGCAAAGTGGCTCGAATAAGGCTATTACTATCTTAAGCAACACCTGAATAGTAACCCTTAAGTTTAAGTGTAAAGTTGGACTGAATGGGTTTCATTTTTTTACATTATTCACTTTTTTCATCTGCTTTAACGATAGTGTGGATATTTTGTAATGCTTCGCAGGTGCGTTGCCATCAAAAATTAAAGAGGCGGTAGCGATAGAAGTTATCACCATTTTCAAGATAGTTAAGTTCCTCGGTGTTAAAATTAAAGTGTTCGGTGAAACGTTACTGCTTTTTGATGACGTTATTTAAACGATTTAAATTAATTAAAAAATCTGCGAGGTGGTACTTAGTGATTTGAAATGACAACTTTGATTATGAAGAGGATATATACTCAGTAATTTGATACGTAATCTAAAGCATACGCTGGCGTTAACGGCTATCTTGCGATGTCACCACATGGCTTCTTTTTAAAAAATCTTTCGTATAACCTATTTTTTGCTGCTGCTAAAAAGTAAGCAACAAAAATGGCTATTTACCTGATTAGAAATAAAACACCTATAAGCTAAATGCAATTAAAAGTAGCATTCAGTTTTAAACGGGTGCCTTGGTATTTTTGAGTTTATCTGCAATGCATATACTAGTTTCTTCCGAGGAGCGGTGAATATTCAGTTACAAACAGATTTTTATCCCACTTTTTTGTAGCCATCTTTAAAATGTACATCGATAGCATTTAATACCGCGGTTCGATTAATACTGCCCAGTAAGTAGCCGTCATCATCCACGACGGGATAAAACTTAGGTTTTTCGCCTAACATCATTTGAGCAAGCTCAAATACAGAGGTATAGGGTTTTATGGATAAGACTTCTGTGCGCATTATGTCTTTTACCAAACATATCTGTTCCTGATAATAACTTGATGCCATCATCTGTTTGAGACAATCTTGCTCTGACAAAAATCCAATTACTTTTTTGTATTCATCGATCACCGGCCCACCGGTTTGATGGACACTTAACAAACGTTCAACCGCTTCCACGACCGGCATCTCAATCGTAAAGGTAACTGGATGGGTGTTCATATAATCGCCAACTTTTAATGATTCCACTTTATCTCCTTCATTACTTCAGATTTTTCATTACTATCAGAATAAAGTCTAGAAGCATTAAGATAGACTTCATTCTATATATTTCATAGCAATATCACAAAATACGGATGATGGTCATAATGTTTCTGTTCAAGCCAAAGAGTATTAATCCGGAGTAAATCCAACCTTAAGAGTAACCCGTCAGAAAACAGCCTTATCATTCTTGATGTCACATTACGTGCTAGTCACCTCAAACCAGTGCATATTGTGGATAGACTTCGCTAACGGATTGTTGATGGCCTGTTATCTCATATCACTAAATCACTAAATCACTAAATCACTGGATCACGGTATTCACCTATCACTATAGTTGAAATAAAAACCTTTTGAGGACACCACCAAGCAAGTACTCAATTTTCATCCCCAGATTTTTGTTAAGGCAGTTTTGTATTTGCCAATAATTTCGATTCAATTCGGATTTTAATTTTTATCTACCGTGATTTTTTGACTAAGCCGAGGATCTAATGGCATGCTTAAAATCTGCCTATTGCCCCTCAAAATTCAATTTGATTGAAATACAGCTATATTTCAATATCTAATCAAGGTTAGTTCATACGCTCAACAGGCTTTAATGTGAAATGACTGAGTACGACTAGCAGTTAGATTAAAGTTAGATTAAAGTTTCATTAGAACCTGGCTAACGTCGAATAATGACGGTAATCCCATCTATCAAAGTATTTGGTTTTCTGGGGCTGGATGTCAATTCTGAAGAGTTGGCTGCCCATAGTTAAGTTCAGCGTGAATGACAACACTATTGACAGTGCGCTGCTAAAATTAGCAAGTCAGGCATGTTAATGGATCTAGTGGGTAACCGCTCGAAAAAACAGCGAGTTTTGTTATTTTTCTTATTGGGCTAGAAAACCTCAAATGCAGGCTTACGTTTAAAATATCTAACAGTTAAACATCAGTCCACTCAGTCAGTTCAAAACCAATGACAGCACCTACTGCTAATAGATATACTGGCCTATTAGCAGAAAAGGGAGGGTGAGGTGAGTTAAATCTTTCCAACTTCGTACCATTCTCTAAGCCAGCTATCTACGGGATAAAGAATCTTATAAAAGGCTGGCACTACCAATAATGCTAAAATGGTAGAACTAATTAATCCCCCTATAACAGATAACGCCATAGGTGAATTCATCTCGTGGCCAGCACCACTGCCAAAAGCTAAAGGTAGCATGGCGCCTACCATGGCAAATGTGGTCATCAATATGGGACGTAATCGCTTTTCGCCAGCATGGATCAGTGCTTCATCAACAGATTCGCCCTGTTTTATAGCCCTGTTGGCAAAATCTACCACCAATATGGCATTCTTACCTACCATTCCTAATAATAAAATGATGCCAATCATGACAAACAATGAAAAGTTATTACCACTAAGACCTAATGCCGTTATCACGCCTGTAAACGCTAATGGCATAGTGACCATGATAATAATGGGTTGAATAAGTGACTCATATAATGCTGCCAGTATTAGGTAGATAAGTATCACCGCAAGGCCAACCGCGGTACTAAATGACACTACCGTTTTTTGCATTTGTTCAACATCACCGGCAAAAGTATAGTGGTAACCTTCGGGTAATACTTGGGCTATATTCGCATCTACCTGGTTGACGATTGAGCTCAAAGATACATTGGATACGTTACTGGTGATCAATACTTTTCGTTCGCGATCAAACCTGTTTATAGTCGCTATTGAACTGCTTTGTTCAAAACGAATTAAACCATCTAAAAAGACATATTCACCATTATTTGCACGGATCTGTAATTTTTTAAGGTTATCTATATTCGCGCGGCTCTCATCATCAAATCTTAAGGTGATGTCGTATTCTCTGCCTTTTTGTTCAAAATTACTGATTTTACTGTCACTAGAGTAATTTGAATTTAACAAGGCTGCAATTTGCATCGCAGTAATGCCTAGCCTCGCTGTATTATGTCTAATGACAGATATGCTGATTTCAGGCTTTCCATCTTGGTAATCACTGTCAATATCCACGGCCCCTTCAAAATCCCCTAACATCTGGGAGACTTGTTGAGATATTTCGCTAAGCTTTTCTAAACTGTCACCCGTGATAACAATCTGTAACGGGGCATTACTGCTACCAGTATTAATGAGCGGGATTTTTTCAACAGCTAACGTCATAGATTGTATTGATTTAAACTCTTCGCGGTAATTGACTATGATGTCTGCCTGACCCAGTCCTCGTTGTTCAATAGGTTTTAATTTTATATAAACCAAGGCTTTGTGTGACTCCTTGGCTGTTGTATGGCCAATGCTAAGAGCATAATAATCAACCATATTATCTTTTTTGATGACATCCATAATGGGTTTTATTCTGTTTTTCATTTCGGTAATAGATGTACCTACCTCGGCTTTGACCGTGATTTGAAATTCGCTATTGTCTTCTGCAGGGACAAAATCCATACCTACATTTGTGAATATTTTGCTGGATAAAATAAGGAGTCCAAAGGTGGCTAATACTGTAATATATTTAAACCTGATCAGGGGCTTCAGAATTTTAACATAAGCATTATCCAACGCTTGAAACATGGGCTCTGTTTTGGCGTGAAATTTAGTTTCTTTGTGTCTTAATACACGGGCGCCAATGGTGGGAATAAACATAATAGCCACAAAATAAGACAGTACGATACCGGAAGCCACCGTCATGGCAAAAGCATTAAAAAACTTGCCTATCAGTCCCCCCATAAAAGCAACCGGTATGAAAACAGCCAATAACATTGCCGATATTGCTAGCAGGGAAAAAGCAATTTCGTGTACACCTTCATAAGTGGCTTGATAAGCTTCCATGCCAGATTCCATTTTTTTTACTGATGTTTTCAACCACTACAATGGCATCGTCTATGAAAATGCCAATGGCTAAGGTGAGGCCAATTAAGGTTAATTTATTCAGGTCATAACCCATATAATCAATGATCGCGAAAGTACCGATGATAGAAGTTGGGATGGCCAGTGCAGAGACAATTGTGGCGGTAAAATTTCGTAAAAATATGAAAACAATGATAATAGCTAATATGGCGCCAAAGACTAAATCAAATTTCACTTGGTCGACACTGTGCATGATTTTATCTGACTGATCTTTGATTAAGCTTATTTGGTAATTATCCCCGGCTAGAGCTTTTAAATCGGGTAACAATTGCTTGGTTTCATCAATGATATCAATGACATTAGTACCTGAAATTTTCATAATATTCAGCATCACGCCCACTTGTCCGTTGTAAGACGAGTAACTTGCTACATCACTTAATCCATCAAAGACTTTTGCTACATCTTTTAAACGTAAGCCTGGTTTTATTGCTATATTGCCCAATGATTCGATGTCTTTGGCATCACCTTGAAATTTAATAATCAATTCTTGTTTATCGTTAATACTTTTGCCAGAACTGGATTTGAAATTTTCATTGCCAATTATATTTTGCAACTCAATCGCTGATAAATTGTATTTATTGAGCAGATAGGGGTCAACTAAGATACGAATTTCTCGATCTTGATAGCCATCAATATCAACGACACCCACATTGGAGATACGTTGAAGCTTTGGTTTTATTTTCTCATCAATAAGCTGCATCAAAGCAGGCATATCACCCGTTTCGCTGACCACAAATACACTGATAGCCTGGCCTGCAGTACTGATTTTCTGCACCCGTGGCGCCAGTGCATTATCGGGCAATATTACACCACCGATTTTATCTCGCACATCGTTAGCCGCTTCGTTAATGTCCATTTCTAAATCAAATATGACAGTGACATAACTCAAGCCTTCGTAACTCGTTGAGTTCAACTTATCGATGCCGTTGATACCCGAAACAGCTTCTTCAATTTTATCAGTAATTTTAGATTCAACTGTTTTAGCATCTGCACCCGGGTAAACCGTTTGGATGGTGACTATTGGGAAATCTACATTAGGGAAAAGTGCCAAAGGCATTGAGGTGTATGACTTAATGCCAAATATTATTAACGCCATGACGGCCATTAGGATGGTGATGGGACGATTGATTGCAAATTTATACATAAGGCTATTCTTGACTTTCTTTGGCTAAATGATGTCTATCATCCGATGTAATTATTTTACCTTCACCAAACAGTCCTACCTTTAAATCCTTGGCAATAACCTGTAAGGAAATTTTTCTATTATTACTGTTTGCTTCTGGATAGATCCTATAAATTTCGCCTTGGTATTGTTGGTCATCACCATCGACTCTATATAAAAAGGGATCGCCAATACTGATATCGCTGTTGTATTTTTGGTCCATCTGAACGATCAATATTCGGGCATGTTCACTTTGAATATTAAATGCAGTTTTTATCATCTGTCCACTAACTACATCTCCTATTTCAATCATTCTTTTGGTAATGACACCATCAAAGGGTGCTCTTAAAATTGTTTTTGCAAAGTGCGTCTTTTCTATTTCAATTTTGGCTTTTATGGCCTCGTAGGCCATGGCATATTTGTCTAGCATAGATTTATCAATCAACTTTTTCTGGTATAAATCCTTGTGCCTTTCGTAGTCTAAACTTGCATACTTTAATGTCACTTTAGACGCATTGTTTGTGGCAATCAGGTCGTCACTGGCTAATGTGGCCAGAATCTCACCCTTTTTAACTACACTCATAATGTCAACATGCAGTTCTTTTATGATACCGGTGGAATTGAACGCTAATTTGGCCCCCTGTTTTGCATAGACTGTAAATGTTGCATATATTTCTTTTGCTTGTGCGTTTGTAAAGCAAAGCACTAGGACTAACACTATAATTTTTTTCATTTTTTTATCTCTATCAAATCGAATAGCGTGTCTATAAAATCTTTAAATTCTTTTTTTAAGTCCCTGCCTTCTGCCCAAGCAATCACCATATACCCCCTTTCTGCACGCATTATTCCATCAATTAGGTTTCTAGAAACTTCGTTGATTTCGCCTTTATTGATCCCTTCTTCAATAATGTCTTCTAAGGTATTTCTGATAAAGTTTGAACATTCTCTGTTGAACTCGATCATTGGGCTGCATTTTGAAGACAAGGTTACGCTTAAATATTCTCTAAAAACGTCGAGGTGTTTTTCATAAGGCATATATTCAGATAAAAAAACATCAAATAGATATAAAACTTTTTGCTTAGTCGAAGTCTTCTTGTCGCTTTGATTCAGCAAGTTATGGTGATGTTTTTCAATAAAATTTCGAATTATTTCAAAAACAATTTCTTCTTTGTTGCTGAAATAATCATAGATGGTTCCTTTTCCAATTCCTGCGGTTTTAGCAATCTCAGTGATAGTTAAATTTTTCATTCCCTTTTCTAATAAAAGCTCAGTACAAGCAATCGCTATGTCCCTTCTCTTCTTATCTTTATCTACTTTAATTGCCATTTGATCCACAAAGTGTAAGTTGCCTATGAATGACCGACAGTCGGTCATTCATTAATTCGTGTTCATCATAATTTATACCTGTTAAAAAATATATGGTTATTTAATCGATTCTTAACACAATTTAGGCAAAAAAAGTGTGGACGACGCAGCTAAGCTTTCGACGAGACTGACTGGCCAGAAACAGAGTTGACTGAACGTGTAGCTAAGCTTGTTTTGGTAGATTCAAGTGGCTACCCATTTGAATCCCTTTCTGTGCCTATTGGGTTTCGGCTCTCTCAATCACCTCTGCTCAAATATTTGCTTGGCAATATCATGCTCAGATCAGTAGTGAGAAGCAGTATTGAAAATGTATATGGTAATCCAAAAAAAGGTACCGAAAATTTAGTTGACCGATATTTTGGGCTGAACATCAGATAGGGCAACCGAGAAGCACTCGGAAAGCGTTTTATTGATACAAAAGTGGGTCAACTTGCAGACTGGATAGGTGAGTTGACCCATCCTGCTTTCATCATGTGGGGTGAGCAAGACAGCTTAATACCTATCAGTGTTGGTCAACGTTTTTATCGAGAAATAGCTCATAACGAATTTATATCCTTCAGTGGTTTAGTACATGTTCCCCACGAAGAGGCTCCCTAAAGTGACAGTTGATGCTGCAGAGAGGTTTTTGCATAGCGACTAAACGTCATTCGTTTAGATAATAAAAAAATTTTACTTCTAGAAAAAAAAACGGGCGACTTAGCCCGTTTTTGTTGGTTTATATTTGACTGTTGTCACTAAAAACCTAGGATGATTTGTCCACGAATTTCACCATTTGGATTCTCGGCCGTATGAAAATTAGTGTATAGAGCTTCAGCTTGCATTAAGTCTACTTGTGCCATGTTCAACACTGTACCCGCTGTCACAATGAATCCACCATTTCCTATATCGTTTAGCGCTAGCACTACACCACCATTTACATCCACTTCACCCGCATGAATGTGTGCCATAGTCGGACTTATATCAAATACGTTAATTGTGCCGATGATTAACCCCGTTGTAGTGTTTAATGTAATAGCGCCAGTTCCGCTTGCATCTGTCATCACCGCGGGTACTTCTTGATCACCTGTTGGTGCTACGCCATATACTTCTATGTTTGCGGCGGTAATTTGCCCTCTTAATTCACCGCTAGGATTAGCAGGCGTATGCACATTGACGTAATGCCCTCCTGACAATAATAAGTCTGCGGTGGCTTGATCTAAATTTACTTCCCCCCCTGATGTCCATAAATTTACGTCAGATGTATCTTGGGCCAATGCGACTAATACACCACCATTCACACCCGCATACCCGGTATGGATGTGAGCCATAGTGGCATCTGCAACATCTGTGGTGGCGAGAGCTAAAGTGACACCGTTATCCGTGGTATCAAAAAGTGCATAACCGCCACCCATGCCACTACTCATTACTTGTGGGATCTCTTGTAAACCACTTAGCGGAAAGGTCACGACGACAGTAGTATCTGGGACAATTTGTCCACGTACTTCGCCGCTTGGATTATTTGGCGTATGAACATTCAAATACCAATCACCACTAAGTAAGTCGTTTAATAAGCCTGCTGTAATCCCAGTTTGCTCTAGTGCAAAAGTACCATTACCCATATCGGTTAATCCAAATGCAACACCGCCATTCGTACCAATGTCACCATCATGCACGTGTGCTGCACTAGCATCAGTAACCATGCTGGCATCTAAAGTGATTTTAAATGCGGGCAATGACTCATCTATCTCAACTTTTGCAGTAGCTAAAGACATGGTATCAACCATAGGGACTTCTTGCTCTCCCTGTAGTATGATATTGAAGGTTGTTGAAGCAGTAAAACTAGGTGCTAGATCATCAGCCGTGATTAATGTAGGACCGTCATCTGCAATAAGGCCATCAATAGCAATAGCTGTATATACCTTGTTGACTTCTAAGCTCAAAGTGCCAGTTTCTATCGCCGCATCTTTTGAACCTGCGCCGGTTACGGTGACGACATAATCACCCGCTGCTAATTCAACATAACCTGTCTCGGACAATATAGGTGTGGTAAAAGGCACGCCTGGAAAAGTTGGGTTCACTGCGCTTATGTTACCGTCTACCGTTACATAAATGTCCACTGTGCTAGCGTCTGGCGATGCATGAAATATTCTTACTTTCGCAGCAGTAGCGATTGGACGGGGTACATCTACAACCAGATCAAGGCCAATGCTTGCTAAATCACTGTTAGCAAAAGCTGTATAAAACATACCACTTTCAACACTGATGGCTGCATCGTCGATGGCTACGGTGTCTTCAGCCCCATCTACAGCAATATCAATAGTGTAGTCTCCTGCGTCAACTGCTACATAAGCAGTCACGTATGGATAACTGATACCATCGAATAACGTCAAGGCATTGTTAGCAATTACGTCAACAGCGGGGGCGTCAGATACAGCATGCACAACACGCACATTTGCTTTTGAATTTACGTCCCAAATTTTAAATGATGAGGTGCCGTCTGCAACAAGCAAGGTAACAGGAGAGCTGCCTGTACCAGTATTTTGCGTTGCAACTACTAATAAATCTGCGTCTGCAGGCAAAGCAATTGTGCCAGAATCAAACACAACTGTTTTTGATCCCGCGGGTGCGATCCTGATTTGATAATCACCACCAGCGACTTCTACTTGGCCAGTGCTATCTTTAAATGATGCAGTGGCTAGTGGTTGTTCTGCTTCTATGTCTGCATCTGGCGCAGTGACATAAATGTCTACCATTGGAGCTGCTGCAGCTGCGTGAACTATCTGCACACGCACATTTCCTGCAGTGATGCTAGACCTATCGGTTGATACAACTAATGGTTCAATTGTCCCATCAGTAGTAGAGCCTACTGCCAATACGTTATAGGATTTCTCGCCTTCAAGAGCAAGTGATGCAGTGATGACATCCGCGGTGCCACCAGGGACATTTGCTTCAACTCGCACTGCATAAGTCCCTTCGTCAACGGTGATCCAACCAGAGGAGACTTGATAATCAACGTTTTCTAGGCCAGCGAGCACAGCTGCGCCTGCGTATATGTTTACTGTTGGTGCGTCGGGTACACCATGAATAATTCGAAGATCAGAAGTGAGGGTTGGAGTTTCGTCGATAATAACAACATCATCGTCACCGCCGCATGCTGCTAGCACTGTTGTGAATACCGAAACCGTTAGAAGCTTTTTAAAAATATTCATATACGTACCTTATGATTGTGTATAAGTTTTTATTCGTCGTTTAAATTTACGCCTTTAAAAATATGTTAGATCAATGTTAAGTTTTTAAAATTTAGAATTTAACGTTTATTTATTTGCAGGTTATTGATTGTTATAAAGTTATTTTTTTAACGAATTCAATTAAAATCTTGACATCAGGATGTAAAAGAGGAAGCAGCTTGGTCTTGTTTTTGGGAGTAACTATTTTGCGAGTTATATATAAATGATCTTCCCCTAAATTTGTAGACATTTTTTACTTAGAAAGCGAAGTAAGGTAAAAAGTGTTATGAATAAAAAATATCCTGATGAATTTAAGCAAGAAGCCGTTCGACAAGTGTTGGAAAAAGGCTTCTCGGTACCCAGTGTTGCTAAGCGCTTAGGTATTTCCGATAAATCTTTGTATTACTGGGTCAGTAAAGCGAAAAAACCGCCCCAACAATCTGCTGAGAATGAGGAAATACGGAAGCTCAAAGCTGATTTGAAGCGCGTCACAGAAGAAAGAAACATCCTAAAGGAAGCCGCCGTGTACTTTGCAAGCGAGTCAAAGAAAAGTACACGTTCATAAAATCACGGCTCCAAATCTATCGCGTAAGCACCATGTGCAGAGTGCTGAACGTTCACCGCAGCGGTTTTTACGCGTGGTTAAAAGAACCGCAGTCTAAGGCCGAAAAAGACAACATACGATTGCTTGAGCAGATTAAAGCCAGTTATGTGCAAAGTGGTGGAGTTTACGGCAGTCCACGTATCACGCATGAATTGCGACGTTCAGGTGAAGCTTGTGGTGAAAACCGCGTAGCGAAGTTAATGAAACAAGCTAAATTGAGAGCCAATATTGGCTACAAGCGGCGGTACTTTAAATCAGCTATACCATCGGTCATTGCTGATAATCACCTCCAACAGCAGTTTGTTGTATGTGAGCCTGATGAAGCGTGGGTTTCGGACATCACCTATATAAAAACGTACGAAGGTTGGCTCTACTTAGCCGTGGTGGTGGACTTGTTTTCTCGAAAAGTGATTGGCTGGTCGATGCAATCAACGATGACGTCTGACATTGTCATAAAAGCGATGATAATGGCTATTTGGAGACGACCTAAAGCAACAGGTGTTGTAGTGCATACTGATCAGGGTAGTCAATACGCTAGCGGTGATTACAGGGACTTCTTAACTGCACATAATATGCAACCTAGTATGAGTCGTCGCGGTCATTGTTTAGATAATGCTGTTGCGGAAAGCTTTTTCCATTCACTTAAAACCGAGAGAGTGAAGCGAAAAGTGTACGCAACACGAAGTGATGCAAGAGCAGATTTGTTTGATTATATAGAAATGTTCTATAATCCAACACGACTGCACAGCCACCTTGGTTATGTGTCCCCCGATGAATATGAAAACACATATTCAAAGGCAAGCTGAATGTCTACTAAACTGGGGGAAGATCAAAATTTGTTTCGACATACATTCCTATTCCTTCATATTGCATGAAGGAATAGATAATAACCTTAGACAACTATTTTAAATGACGTTGTTTTAATACTTCGATCACATCAGATAAACTCAAGTCGCTCGCTTGTAGTAATACAATTAAATGATACAACAAATCTGCAGACTCATTTTTTAACTCTTCTACGTCTTTTACCGTAGCGGCAAGTGCTGTTTCAACGCCTTCTTCACCGACTTTTTGCGCGATACGTTTGATACCTTTGCTGTATAAGTGAGCGGTGTAACTAGAGTCAGGATCGGCTCCTTTTCGTGAGGCAATCACATCCTCCAATTCAGCAATAAAGCTGATGTTAGCTGATTGACTATCGTCCCAGCAAGTTTCTGTGCCTTTGTGGCATGTAGGTCCGATTGGATTAACCAAAGCAAGTAAAGAATCATCGTCACAGTCGCTGGTGATTTCAACTAGACCTAAATTATTTCCAGACTCTTCACCTTTAGTCCATAAACGTTGTTTTGAACGACTAAAGAAGGTTACCAAGTTTGTTTCTAAGGTTTTATCCAATGCCTCTTGGTTCATAAAGCCCTGCATCAACACTTTACCACTGACTGCGTTTTGCACGGTGCAAGGGATCAAATTATCCATTTTATCCCAAGCCAGTTTCGCCACATTTTCTTTTGTAATAATCATTTTAATCTCTAATAGCTATGTTTTGCATACGTAAATAGGCTTTTAATACTGGTATAGGAATAATGCCCTTGTGAAATATTGATGCGGCTAATGCGCCATCAACATCTGCTTGTTCAAAAACGTTTTTAAAATGCACGCTTTGACCTGCTCCTCCTGAGGCGATCAAGGGTACACCACAGTTTTTTCGAATAGCCGCCAGTTGTTTGATATCGTAACCTTCACGTACACCATCTTGGTTCATGCAATTAAGTACAATTTCACCAGCACCACGTTGTTGTACTTCTTTAACCCAATCAGCGGTTTCCCAAGCCGTGACTTGGGTGCGAGTTTCATCGCCTGTGTATTGATGAACTTGATATTTAGCCGTTTCTTCATTGAAAAAACTGTCGATACCCACCACCACACATTGTTGGCCAAAGGTATCGTGAAGGCGGGTGATCAATTCAGGATCAGCCAAAGCGGGTGAGTTAACAGATATTTTGTCAGCACCCATTTCTAATATTTTACCCGCTTCTTCAATCGTTTTAATGCCGCCTGCGACACAAAACGGGATATCAATGACCTGTGCAATGCGGGTTACCCAACTTTTATCCACAACGCGCTTATCGCTGGATGCAGTGATGTCGTAAAACACTAATTCATCAGCACCTTGTTGAGCATACTGCTGAGCTAAGGGCACTATGTCGCCGATGATTTCGTGATTACGAAACTTCACTCCCTTGACGACTTTGCTATCTTTGACATCTAAGCAGGGGATAATGCGTCTAGCTAACATAAAAAACCTTATTTAACTTGTGTTAACCAATGGTGCTTGTCTGGCGCTTTGCCCCATTGAATATCGTTTAGTGCTTGGCGTAATTTTTTGGTGGTTGGGCCGTGTTCGCCTACTCCCACTGTGTGCTCTTTACCATTATGGATTAGAGTGCCTACTGATGTCAGAACGGCAGCTGTGCCTGATAAGGCAGCTTCAACATGAGGTTTAGCAGCTCTTTTTAATAATTCTTCAACAGTTAATCGGGTTTCAGTGACTTTCATGCCCATATCTGCCGCTAAGGTTAAAATCGAGTTGCGGGTAACACCATGTAAAAAAGTTGGATCTAATGCTTTGGTGATAATTTCGTCGCCATCAATTAATAAGAAGTTAGCTGCGCCTGTTTCCTGCACGTCACCATTTGGGCAGAACAATATTTGATCAGCCTGTACATCGTGTTTTGCAGCTAAAATTGGACCTAGTGCACTGGCATAATTGCCACCACTTTTGATCATTCCCATATGTGGGGCACAGCGCAAACCTGTTTCGTCAAGTAACACCCTAAGCGGCTTTGAGCCGCCGGCAAAGTAGTCACCTACAGGTGAAATCAGCACATATAACATAGAACTAGCACTTGGTGCAGCGGCTTTACCTATCGCCGCTTCAGTGCCTATATGTGTAGGACGAATATACATCGACCCAGGTGGCTCTGGAATATCGGCACTGTATTGTGCCGTTATGTCTAAAATCATCTTAGATACTTGGTTTTGGTCAATTTCTGGTAACGACAACAATTGGCTGCTTTGTGCAAAACGGGCAAGGTTTTGATCCATACGGAACACATGGACACTGCCGTCGGCATGTTTGAAGGCTTTTAGTCCTTCAAAGCAGGTGCTGGAGTAATGCAACACATGGGCGCCGGGATGTAATTGAATGCTGTCAGATGCAACAATTGCTGCTTCATTCCATTGATTATTTTCAAAGGTAGTGAATGCCATATGTGGCATAAACACTGTACCAAAAGCTGCCATGATAATTTCCTAATTTGTTATTTTAAGTCTGTTGCCAACATGTGGTGCTGTTAATCTTGTGCCGAGTTCCAACATTCAATTGCTTGTTCTACTGTGAATTTACCTTCCAAGAGAGCACGACCTAAAATGACACCACTTACCTTGGTAGGTTTAAGCACTGCGATGTCGGTCAGGTTACCAATACCACCAGACGCTTGCCAACCTACACTCGAAAATTGTTTTGTCATTTCAGTGTAAAGTTGATGATTAGCACCTTGTAAAGTACCGTCACGGCTGATGTCAGTGCAAAGCACATGCTTCGCGCCCACAGATAAGAAGTTTTCAAGTAAAGCTTCAATCGACACGCCAGAGTTTTCTTGCCAGCCATGGGTGGCGATAAATTTGTTACCTGAGTCGTCAATGTTGATGTCCAGCGCGAGCACTATGGCCTCTGCGCCATATTTTGTGATCCAACCTTTAACCAGCTCAGGCTCTTTGACTGCCAATGAGCCAATGACCACACGTTTAACGCCTATATCTAGAAGTTGTTTCACATCAGCTTCGCTGCGAATACCGCCACCTACTTGAAAGTGCATGCGACCAGTGGCAACCATCTTACCAATGAGTTCGAGTTGACGCTTACTGGTATTTTTGGCACCGGTTAAGTCAACAATATGTAACCACTTTGCCCCTTGGTCCGCATAACTATGCACGACATCGATAGGGTCGAGTTTGTATTCGGTTTTCTGTTCATAGTCGCCTTGGTATAAACGCACTACTGAACCTTCTATTAAATCTATCGCTGGGATGATCATATTTTGCCTATTAATCCTTTCTTAAGACTCAGTCTTTTATAAATCGATAAAGTTTTTCAAAAGGTGTGCACCTGCGTCACTCGAACGCTCAGGATGAAATTGCACACCAAAAAAGTTGTCTTTGTGAATAGCTGCAGAAAAGTCCATGCCGTATTGGCAACTGGCCATTGTAAATTCTGAAACTGCCACAGCAAAACTGTGAACAAAATAAAAGTAACTACCCGCATTGATGCCTTTAAATAATCGCGCATCGGCATCGGGCGTCACGGTATTCCAACCCATATGAGGTAAACGTAAATCGCCTACTTGCAATCGTTTTACTTGTCCGGGAATAAGACCTAAACAAGGCGTGTTATTGCTAAGGCTTTCTTCTGACTTTTCAACCATCAACTGCATACCTAAGCATATGCCTAAAACTGGTTGAGTCAGTTCTTGAATACAGCTGATTAATTGTTTTTTCTCAATGCTGGCCATGGCTGCATTCGCACTACCTACACCGGGTAAAAATACTTTGTCGGCTGTTTGAATGATATGTATGTCGTCACTCACTGTGACGTGTGAACCTAAACGTTCAACAGCAAATTTTACCGATGAAATATTCGCGCAGCCAGTATTAACAATAACAATTTGTTGCGATGCCATGTTTACAAGGCACCTTTAGTACTTGGTAACGTTTCACCTTGTTTGTGAATAGCTTGTCGTAATGCGCGGCCAAATACTTTAAACAAACTTTCAACTTGATGGTGAGCATTGCCCTCTGTAGTCGAAAGGTGCAGTGATAAACCCATAGCCTGAGCAATAGAGTAAAAAAAGTGTGGCACCATTTCGGTAGCCATATCGCCTACTTGGTCGCGGCTAAAAGGAGCATCAAATTTTAAATGCGGTCGGTTAGATATATCTAAAATACATTCGGCGCGACATTCATCCATAGGTAATGCAAAACCAAAACGGCCAATACCGCGTTTGTCACCTAGTGCATTTTTAAGTGCTTCGCCAAGTGCAAGGGCGGTGTCTTCTACGCTGTGGTGGTCGTCTATATGTAAATCGCCATCTACCGTTAGTGTTAATTCAAAACCTGCATGAGTGGCAACTTGATCAAGCATATGGTCAAAGAACCCAAGGCCTGTTTGAATTGTCGATTTCGCACTTGAGTCTAAATTTACTGTGACATTGATATTGGTTTCAGAGGTTTTGCGTACTACGTGGGCTACACGTGAAGACGCCAATAACTGTTTTTCAATCCCTTGCCAGTTGTTATTTTCGCGATTGTACTTGATACCTACAATCCCCATGTTTTCAGCTAGCTGGATATCAGTATCGCGATCACCAATCACAAATGAACGGGTAAAATCAATTTTACCTTGTTGCAAATAGTCTTTCACTAAACCTAGTTTAGGCTTTCGGCAAGCGCAGTTGTCATTATCGAAGTGTGGACAAATTAATACATCGTCAAACGTCACGCCTTGGCTAGTAAAAATGTCCATCATCTTGGTGTGGGCTAAGTCAAAATTGGCTTGAGGGAAACTCTCTGTTCCCAATCCATCTTGGTTTGACACCATCACTAAACGAAAACCATTTTGCTGTAGCTTGAGCAACACAGGTAAAACATGTGGTTCGAAGACTAATTTTTCTAAACTATCAAGTTGTTTGTCGATGACTGGCTCTTCAACCAAGGTACCATCGCGATCAATGAAAAGAAGGGGTTGCTGGCTCATGCTGATTTTTCCTGCTGTGTAAAAAAGCTTGCCATTAACGCTAGCAATTTTTCGTTTTGTTGTTGAGTACCAAGCGTAATACGCAGGCAATTAACTAAGTTTACTTGTTTAGACTGGTCACGTATAAGTACTGAGTTGGCCACCAAATAGTCCATTAACCCTTGTTTTTGGGGATGGCGGAACAATATAAAATTAGCTTTATCATCACCGACTAATTCGAGCTCAGGGAATTGACTCAACCGTTGTTTGACTAATTGACTTTGCTGTTGCAAATATTCTACTTGCTCAGTCATTTGCTTGAGCCCTTTTGGACTGAGTGCTTGGGCTGCAATTTGTGCGACCGGCTCTGGCATAGGGTAGGGTGCAATCACCTTCATGATGCTGTAAATAATGTCATTGTTGGCTAAGGTAAAGCCACAGCGTAACCCTGCTAATGCAAACGCTTTGGATAAGGTACGCAACACGACTAAATTTGGATATGTTGCTAATTCAGTGGCCCATGTATTGTTGGCATCAAATTCAAAATAAGCTTCGTCAACCACGACTAAGGCTGAGTCAGCGAAGTGCTCTAATACTTGTTTAAGTTGCGCCTTGCCAATCGATGTACCTGTTGGATTATTGGGTGAACAAATAAACACTAAGTTCACTTTACCTTTGTAAGCACTAATGGCAGAAACATCTAAAGAAAAATCTGCATTCAAAGGCGCTCTCTCGACACCTATATTGCATGTTTCAGCGCTGATGGCGTACATACCATAAGTCGGTGGGCAAATTAAAATACTGTCTTTGCCCGGTGAACAAAATGTACGGATAAGTAACTCAATGCCTTCGTCGGCCCCACGACTCACCAATAACTGGTTGGCTTGTACACCTGCATATTCTGCGTAAGGCAATAACACGCGTTGTGGTTGGCAATCTGGATAACGATTAAAATGCTCAGTGTCGATGTCGAAATCATTAGCAAAAGGTGACTCATTTGCGTTCAGCCAAGTTTCGCTGTCGCTATCACCACCCGCAAAAATTCGTCTAGCTGATTCATAAGGTTTTAAGGCCTTTATATTTTCGCACATTAGCTTATTGACTAATTCGCTCATGGTTATTTACTTTCCAAGTATTCAGCATCTAATCTCAGCTTTACTGCCTGCCTGTGGGCATCTAACCCTTCAGCATCAGCTAAATCCATAATCGCATTGCCGATATTTTGTAAGCCATGGTAACTTAGTTCTTGTACCGTATAACGGCGCATAAAGTCAGCTAAGCCTAAGCTTGAATAATTGCGTGCATAACCATATGTTGGTAATACATGATTAGTACCACTGGCATAATCGCCAGCTGATTCAGGTGACCATTGACCCACAAAGATTGAACCAGCATTAGTCAGTTTATCTAAGCTGTCACGGGCATTTTCTATTTGTATAATGAGGTGTTCAGGCGCATAAGCATTGCTGACTTCAAATGCTTGCTCCAAGGTTTCTGTCAGAATATAGCGACTATGTTTAACCGCTTGCTCGGCAATCGTTTTACGATTTAATGTTGTCAACTGCAAGGTTACTTGTTGTTTAACCGCTGCGATTAAATCAGCACTGTTGGACACTAGTACCGCTTGAGAGTCAGTGCCATGCTCGGCTTGAGACAATAAGTCAGCTGCAACAAATACAGGGTTTGCTTGCTTATCAGCAATCACTAATACCTCAGATGGACCCGCGGGCATATCTATTGCCGGGCCTGCTGGAATAAGGCTGACCTGTTGTTTGGCTTCGGTGACATAACTATTACCTGGGCCAAAAATCTTATCCACCTTAATAATACTTTCAGTGCCCAGTGCTAAAGCTGCAATAGCTTGTGCTCCACCGACTAAATATATTTCGTCGATATCACACAGACTGGCCGCATAACGAATTTCAACAGCTATTTGACCGTATTTATTAGGAGGTGTGCAAAGTACTTTTCTAGCACAGCCGGCCACCTGAGCCGTGGCGCCTAACATTAAAACCGTTGAAGGTAGTGGTGCTGTTCCGCCTGGAATATATAAGCCAACTGACGCTAAAGGCGCATGTTTAAGTTCACAAACCACGCCGGGGGTGGTTTCAACAACAACATCATCGGGGTACTGAGCTTGATGAAATGCTTTGATGTTTGCATAGGCTTGGTCAATTGCCCATTTTACTTCTGGTTTAATTTGGCTGGCGAAGCTGCTGAGTGTCTCATCATTAAAACGTACATTGTCTAATTTTGTGCCGTCAAAACGCTCGGTAAAGGCCAACAAAGCTTTATCGCCATGTTGTTTAACTTGCTCAATAATGTCTGTTACCGTATCACCCAAAGCTTGGCTATTGGCAAGCGCGGGTCTGCTGAGTAATTTAGCTTGTTCAGTTGGGTTAAGTTGTGCCCATATTTGCATGTCTATTTAGCCTTTTAGCTGTTTTCGCTTTACCTTAGGACATCATCTTTTCAATCGGCATCACCAAGATCGAACTACAACCCAATGCTTTGAGTTTTTCCATGGTTTCCCAAAATAGGGTTTCAGGGCTGACTACGTGGACAGCGACAATGTCATCATTACCTGCAAGAGGCAGCACCGTTGGATTTTCAGAGCCGGGAAGTAAGCTTTTTACTTGTGCTAAATATGCCTTAGGCGCATGTAGCATAATGTATTTGCTCTCCTTGGCCTGAGTAATACCATCCATACGCGGCAGTATTTTGCTGATCAGTGCTTGTTTAGCCTCCGGCATTTCGCCGCCACGCTGGATGAATACCGCTTTAGATGTAAATATTTCATCGGCTTCTTGTAAACCATTGGCTTCAAGGGTGGCTCCAGTCGATACAAGGTCACAAATCGCATCTGCCAAACCAGCGCGTGGCGCTACTTCAACCGATCCTGTTAGCATGACTGTACTAGCATTAATGTTCTTTACTTTAAAAAAACGTTCTAATAAAAAAGGGTAAGTAGTGGCGACTTTTTTGCCCTGTAATGACTCTAGTCCTTGGTAATCCATTTCATTAGGCACGGCAATAGATAAGCGACAACCACCGTAATCTAACCGTCTAAGCTCAATGTATTCAGCTTTTTTGCCTGCTGCTTTACGTTCCAACATCTTTTCTTCTAATTCGTTTTGGCCAATAAAACCTAAATCTACTACACCGTCCATCACTAAACCTGGAATGTCATCGTCACGCACTAACAACAAATCAATAGGTTGGTTAGTAGAGTGAGCAATCAACAAACGGTCACGAATTTGCAATTTGATGCCAATCGCTTTTAATAAAGAAATGCTGTCGTCACTTAATCTTCCTGATTTCTGTACGGCAATACGTAATCTATTGTTATCAATCATGTTTATTTCATTCCTATTAAAAAATTATTACTTAACTTGCCGTTGGTCAGTGGCTACTCCAACCCAAAAGAAAAACCCCCGAAAGAGGCCTTCCGGGGGTTTAGAGTGTGTCTGCGCCGCTAGAAGGATTCAATAAACCTCCAAGCATATACCTGAAAGGCTAAGCTATATGATGATGTACGACTACTTTCAAGGTAATATTCATATATTGTGATTCTTTTTTGTCAGTACGCTTTAATGGCGCATACATTATGCAATCGGCCTGATTAATGCAAGAATATTTCGGGGGAAAGTTGTCGCTTGCTTACAATTAAATCAACTATGTTAGTTTACAATCCAGTGATTGAATGTTTTATATACAACGTTGTCGAAATAACTGGCCATTTACTATTTTTAATAAACTGAGGAGGAATAATGACTACCGACCTTTTATTTTCAATGCTACCCCGAGAGGGGAAAGTGCCTATTGCCCATGATAGCCAAAAAGTAGCAAAAATTGATAAGCAAGAACCGTTACGTGATTTAAGCGACGAGGAAAAGGAATTAAAAGGTGAGGAAAGGGAGGCGAGGGAAAAAAATCAACAGCGTAATAAAAATGAGAAAAACTCAGAGCACGAATGTCCCAACGAAAAAGTTGTCAAAATTAAACAGAAGAAACCCAAAGGTCCCAAACATTTGGATATTTATGTTTAAGAACAAAAAGAAGACTTTATTTTTAAGTGCCTTAATCAACGAATACGCAACAGTTTTTTAGCTGGGGTCTAAAAACGGCAGTTTTTTATTTGCTAGTCGCTCAATGACGACTTTATGCTGCGGGAACTGATTGAGTAATTCGTCTCTACTTACGTCTATCATGTCTTCTATTTCCCATCCGGGTGCAACCGCTTCACTTACTAAACCATACGATCCTGAGGTGAGTTCCGCCGCTTTATACGTGCCACCGGGTAAGGCAAGCTGCAACTGCTGACCATTGAATATGTCGGGTCCTAGCACGGCTTTTTCATAATGTCCGTTTGGATAAATCATGTGATACGTGATTGGGGCACCCATATGGTAAAACTCAATGCCATCTGAATACTTAGTATGGAAATGATCAATATTATTGTCGTCGGTCAACATGTAATAAATAGCCGTCATGATGGTACGATCCCCCCGTGCAGTGTTGATTTGGTCCCTGTGTTCGGCTTTAAATGTTTGACGAAAGTATCCCCCTTCGAAGTGATGTTCTAAATTTAGTTGTGATATGAGCTGCTCTTTAGTCAATTTATTGCTGAGGTTGGGAGCGCTTTTGTTATTCATGTTGTTGTAATCCTAGTGGGCATTTTTATTTTTTTATGGGGCTGGGCAACATTCATCAACATATTTGTAATCAAAAGGCCCGTTAATTGTTGCATGTAGTGAGGAGCGTTATTCAGATCTATTTTCAATATATCGTGCACTTCTATAAAATACCAAGCGGTCTATCGTAGTTTGTTGGTATCACACATAAAAGCGAAATTATTTAAAGACATTCGTATCAATTACATTAGGGAGGCATTGTTAATAACTATTTTAAGCTAGAGTTATTGGCCTTGAGACGCTGGAAAATAGCAAAACAACTTGTCAACTCTCAAAAAAGTTAACTAAGGTATTGAGGGTAAGTTGATCCTGGAATTAGTTTACTGAGGCAACTTGATAATCATCAAGGATAAACAACCAATCGAAGTAACATTATAGGTCAATAGCTAAATGGTAATTATCGATAACATGTTACCTAGAAACTTAATTAGTTTTTTTTCAAGTTGTATATCTCTGTTAGTTTAGAACACATAGAGACAATTACATTCTATAACTTGAGATGGCTTAGCCACCTTTGTAGTATCACCGAAAAATCACTCATATCAATCGGTTTGCTTAAATAATCATCCATCCCTGAAGCTAGATATTTTTCTCTGTCTCCCTCCATTGTATTAGCCGTTAACGCGACAATTGGCACATGGGTATCAAAATCGGTACTTGATTCAAAATTACGTATTTCTGACGTTGCTTCAATGCCTCCCATTTCAGGCATTTGAATATCCATAAATATCAGGTCTATTTTGTGTTTTCTAAATTGCTCTAATGCAAGTATACCGTTATTCACAATAATTGATTTGCAAGCAAATACATCTAATACCTCTTCAATAACAAGCTGATTAATTAAATTGTCTTCAGCAACCAATACACAGGCATTATATTTTTGTTCTTTATCTTCAGACACCTCTTCAGCGTCCGATTTTTGCTCTAATGACGTTTCATGGCTATCGAAATATGGCTGACCTTTGTTAGTCGATATTTGCAGAGGTAGGCGAAACCAGAATCGAGACCCTTTACCTTCCTCACTGTCAACCCCGATTTCTCCTCCCATCAATTCAACCAATTTCTGGGAGATAGTCAATCCTAACCCAGAACCGCCAAACCGACGTGTGGTAGAACTATCTGCTTGGGAAAAATTATCAAATATCGTTTTTTGTTTCGAAGGAGCAATACCAATACCCGTATCGCTTACCTCAACTAATAAGGTCACTATTGTGGTATTTTTATTCTCCACTAAAACATTTACATTGACCTTCCCCGAATGAGTAAATTTGATAGCATTACCGATCAAGTTTATCAATATTTGTCTAATTCGCCCCTCGTCTGCCTTAACACTAGAAGGTACGTCTTCAGCGATATGATAAGTTAATTTCAAGCCTTTTTTTTCTGCACTTTCTAATAATAAATTTTTGGATAAATACAAACAATTAGTGAAAGAAACATCGATTAACTCAATACTTAATGCCCCGGATTCGATTTTAGAAAAATCCAATATGTCATTAATAATTGCCAGTAACGAATGGGTGGACACATTAATTGTCTCTGCGAACTGGCGTTGTTTAGCGTTTAGAACGGTTCGAAGTAATAGCGTTGTCATGCCTAATACACCGTTCATCGGGGTACGTATTTCATGACTCATATTGGCTAGGAAATCTGATTTTAGCTTTGTTGCAGCTTCAGCCGTGTTCTTGGCTAATTTTAGCTCTTGCAGCGTAACGTCTAGTTTTTCATCACGACCTTGAATTTGTTCCAACATATTGTTGAAGCCATCGCTTAAAATACCCAACTCATTATTTGCAACCCTTTCAACACGGTGAGAGTAATCACCGCAAGTAGACACCTTTTTCATCGCTTCGGATAAACTATCTATTGGGTCACTGATTAATTTTTGTAAGTATTTTGACATGAAATAAATCAAGATGAATACAAGGAATAAAAATATTATTGCAATCCCACCCTTTTTTAAAACACTTTTATTCAATGGGGTTAAGTCTATTTGAATACTCATGACTCCCAGCACTTGGTCTTCGATAATAATTGGACTGCTTACAGCAAGATAGTCCTTTTGTAGTTCTTTAGTGGTTTGCTTATTTTCCACTATAGATTGAAACTTGCCGCTCATTACTATTTTATCTTGTTTGGTATTTGGCAATAGAGTGACGTTTTTATTAACGGTTGGGTTCGAATAATGGGCAAGTAACGTCATATCTTTGAGGTAAATTTGTGCTGAAATCACTTTAGGATCAACAGCCAAGGCCAATAGTAACGCCTGTGCGGCATCTTTATCGTTAAACATAACTGCAGCAGTACTATTAATGGAGAATACATTGACCAAGGTTGTACTGGACTCAAACAGCGATTCACGCTTTGATATATATTCACCTACCAAGAACGTAACTGAAGTAGCGAACAGCAGCATGGCACTGGTCAACAAGGATAAAGCAAGTATTTTTTGCTTTATGGGCAGATTTTTTAGGATGTCAATCACTATTGGACAGGCCTTTTGCTTTGTAAATATTGGTTGAATTTCATAATTTAAAACTTACTTTTATTTTATGTGGGCTCACCAACTCTAAATTAACATGTACATGTATTTTTGACTTCTCCCGACTTAGCTTAACCATTCCTCTTTTTCAAAAAAACTCTAACATCGCTGATATTTAATAATTTTTACTCCAAAATACTTTTTGACTACAGGTTCAAGTTTTTTCACTGCTTAAAAAATAAAATGTTGTATGTGATAAAGTTAAATCAATCTTTAAGGAATACATATTGGCGTCCGAATCCAGACGCTTTTTTTGAATTGACCAAGATTTGTAATGACTTCTCGACTGACCCTTCACCTAATAAACACTAGCTTAATGTGGATATGGAATCCAACTTTATCCATTTAATAAAATGGGAAAAACTGCTAAGTGCAGCTCCTATCCGATGCTCTTTATATTTACCTATGCTGGCATGAAATGCTCTGAATTTGAGTGCCAGAAATAGAATGGTGGTTAGACTATTTCTGGCAACCTTAAATAATTTACATACATCTTTTTTTGCTACAAAAATTAATTAAGACTGCCAATCTATAAATTTTAATAACTTCGATTGCGAACTTAAATTAATTCAAAATATAAAAAGCTAAATTATGTTTAGATTAATGCCCCCTTCTAACGGAAGATAATTTTATATGCTATTATCTACTTTACTGTATAAATCTAAACTCCATAGCAATATTTCATTGTCAACGGGATGCGATGAAAGTGTTTAGCTGTTTTTTTACGGTTCTTTGTGAGTCATATGCACGATTATTTCGTTTATGTATGTAAGACACTCAAAATTGAATTTTAGCGTGCTGGCAATAAATGATGTCTAGCAGACGAAGCGCAGGAGCGATGCCTTTGCAGAATCAATCCATGACATGAAACCGATTTTTGTTTTTTCAACACTCATTATCAGCACTTTTTTTGCCCTAGATGAATGCTCTGCATCAATGGCGAAAATGGTTGAATAAGCTATTACAGGGGGAACCTTTTAGGTTTATTTCACTTTCTGAGTGACAGTAGCCTATGGACAAAGGTAAACCTTAGTCGCAGGATTAAATTCGCAATGGAAAGGTATCGATGATGTGTGGCTCTCTCCATCGCCTGACAACGACGCATTTTGATTACCTTCTGATAAGACCTTGTTACTTATAATGTAATTGTTAAACCCTCCGCTGCGGCAAAAATTTCTAAGTCAGCGCCACATATTTTAATTATCTCTTGGCATTGACTCTCAATCTCGGCAATTTCATCATCTGTGCGAATGTGATCGTGACTATATAACGCCATACGTTTTGTTCGACTATCTATGGCCAGTTTTACTGCTTCTTCTGCTGCTGAATGACCCCAGCCTGACTTTGCTGGCATGTCTGCACTCATGTATTGTGCATCATGAATAATCAAATCTGAATCACGGCTAAACTCAACCCAGTCTAAAAAATCAGTGTTTTTATTGTACGGTGGATAAAGCTCGTTGTCAGTTATGTAGGCAACCTTTTTGCCATCGGCTTCTATGCAAAACGAGCTGCCGCTTCCAGGGTGGTTCATAGCTAACCGACTGATTTTAGCTTCACCAATTTTCCATTGTGGGACCTCTTTCGGCTGGGGTATAATCTGAATGTCTGATGGCAATTTTTTGTAATCTACAGGGAAGTAACTGCCACTCATTTGTTCTAGAATGGCGTGATCTGCGTCGACGGTTATCTGACCTGGTGTAATAAAGATCTTACGTTGGGGTTGATAAATGGGCGCAAAAAAAGGAAAACCTTGGATATGATCCCAGTGATTGTGGGTGAGTAATAAATGAATATCGTTATTTTGTTTAATCAGCTTTTGACCAAGATTTTTAATGCCTGTGCCTGCGTCTAAAATAATATCAGTGCCGTCGTCTAAACAAACATGCACACAAGCGGTATTACCGCCGTATTTGATAAAATCAGAGCCGGGAGCCGGGCAGGATCCTCGTACACCGAAGAAGGTCACTTGCATTAGATGAGCTCTTAATATGCTGCGAATATCTAAAGAATAGACCTTACCACTAAAAATAAACTAATTTAGTATAAAATTATTATCAGAGGTATGTACGAATATAAGTTTTTAAAATGTCGTTTTCCATGTTTATTAATAACTTATAAGTGCTCAATAAATTCGACTAATTGCTCAACTTCAATAAGCTTTTTCTCACCACTACGACGATTTTTCACTTCTACTTTATTTTCGTCAAGGTTACGTTCACCAATCACTATGGTGTGAGGTATACCAACAAGCTCCATATCATTGAACATGACGCCAGGGCGTTCTTTTCTGTCATCAAATAATACTTCAACACCGGCTTCAGTTAATTGTGTATACAAAGACTCGGCAGTATCTTTAATACGTTGTGACTTATGCATATTCATCGGAACAATAGCCACTCTAAAAGGTGTAATGGCGTCAGGCCAGATGATCCCATATTTATCATGATTTTGCTCTATTGCTGCAGCTACTATGCGTGATACACCTATGCCGTAACAACCCATGCTGAGTATTTTATGTTTGCCGTTTTCGTCCAGCACACCACAGTTCATCGCTTTAGAATATTTATTACCTAGCTGGAAAATGTGGCCTACTTCGATTCCCCGCTTTACCTCTAACGTGCCTTTTCCGTCAGGCGATGCATCACCTGCTATCACATTACGAATATCTGCAACTTCAAACTTAGCTGTGTCTTTTGTCCAGTTAACGCCTGTATAATGAAAGCCAGTCTCGTTAGCACCACAAACAAAGTCTGCTAAATGAGCGGCGCTGACATCCACTATCACTGGAATGTTGATGCTAACTGGTCCAAGTGAGCCGATGGTACAGTTTAGTGTATCTTCTATTTGTTGTTCACTTGCCATGGTAAGTGGAGCAAATATGCCTGATAGCTTTTCTGCTTTGACTTCGTTAAGTTGGTGATCACCACGCAACACTAGTGCCACTAGCCCTTGTTTGCCTTTTTCGTCTGGCTCAGCTAACACAATCAGTGTTTTAACCGATTGCTTAGCTGGCACATTTAAAAATACTGAAACAGCATCGATAGTCTTTTGTCCTGGAGTGGCAACTTTTTGTAAGTTTTGAATACCTTTTGGGCATTCACCCGTCGGCACTAAAGCACTAGCCATTTCAATGTTTGCAGCATAATCAGAGCCATTACTAAAAGCTATATCATCTTCGCCTGATCCTGCCAATACATGAAATTCATGAGACGCACTGCCCCCAATTGAACCATTGTCGGCGATTACCGCACGGTAATCTAATCCAATACGCTCAAAAATGTTGCAGTAGGCTTGATACATATTTTGATAGGTTGTTTCTAAGCAGCTCTGCTCAAGGTGAAATGAATAGGCGTCTTTCATGGTGAATTCTCGGCTACGCATAATGCCAAATCTTGGGCGAATTTCGTCTCTGAACTTCGTTTGCACTTGATACAGGTTAAGCGGCAATTGCTTGTAGCTGTTGACTTCGTTTTTGACTAATGAGGTAATCACTTCTTCATGAGTTGGTCCTAATACAAAGTCACGTGAGTGTCTGTCTTTTATTCGCAATAATTCAGGTCCGTACTCTTCCCAGCGGCCTGATTCTTGCCATAGATCAGCAGGTTGAACCACAGGCATTAATATTTCTATCGACCCCGCTTTGTTCATTTCATCACGCACTATATCGGCTACTTTATTGAGCACGCGTAAGCCTGAGGGTAACCAAGTATACAAGCCCGCAGCTAATTTTCTAACCATACCTGCACGTAACATTAACTGATGGCTAATGACTTCTGCGTCGGCTGGGGTTTCTTTTTGCGTGGATAATAAATATTGGCTAGTGCGCATGAACGATAAAGTCTCTGGTTTTGAAGTAAAAAGCGGCTTCTATTCTAACAGTAATCTTGGTTAAAGCCATTAGTTGTGAATGTGACGGAGTTAAATTATTTGGATTGTTAGCACCACATTTTGCTGATTAATCACTTGCCATTGAATGTTGAGATCGAACAAGGTCATGCCATAGGTTTTATCTGAATGGGAATCTTTGTGGTAGGCAGGGCGAGGATCTTGGCTGAGCACTTCTCGAATAAGTGATCCTAGTGCTGGATAACGCGGTTCAAGTTTATTTAATTGTCTATGGGCTTCTTCGGTAAAATTGACAGCCATCATTGCAGGACTATTCTGCGCCATGCCGGCAGACGCCAGTGGAATACTATCAGCGTAAGGTATATAAGGTTTGATATCTACAATAGGTGTGCCGTCTAATAAATCTACACCTTTTACGGTGAGGGTAAGTTGCTTATCTCGATAACACACTGCCACAAACTCAACCACAGACATGCCAATACCGTTGGGCCGGAAAGTACTGCGGGTGGCAAACACCCCTAGCTTCTGATTACCTCCTAAGCGCGGAGGGCGTACTAAGGGAGAATGGCCTTTATCAGCCGTTTGGTGAAAATGAAACAGTAGCCATAGATGACTAAATTGCTCAATGCCTCGCAGATAATTGGGATAGTTAAACTCCTCTAAAAAGATGATTTTTCCTTGTGCACTTTTTGCCAAACCGGGTTGACGAGGAATGGCAAACTTTTCTTTATAAGGCGTATGGATTTTGCCAATAGGTTGGATATTTATGAACATAAACGAATAGTGTGTTGTGACTTAATAAGATTGAGTATTTTCATGGTTGCTGAAACTAACCGTTTATTCAATAGATATAACCTAACTAAAACTGGCATAAGGGTTGTTGCACGGCTTAATAGCATTCTGTTATGTCATTGGATACCATGCGTTACTTTTATTTTTATGGTTACCCAACAGTGTTTGAAATAAAAATTGCTAATAAAGATTTGTTGTCCCATTTGTATTTAAGTGACTTGATTTACCAACATGGCTTAAGCGATTTCACTTTGACTGGTGACACTTTACGTACCCATAAAATGTTAGGGGGGGCAAAACCAGATATCTCTGAGCCCATTTTATCTCCTGCTAAGTCAAACCTCAGTAAATTAGTTATTTTTACAGAGGGCCTAAATTTGCAGCAATTAACGCAAGTGCTCCAAGCATTAGTCAACGTCTTAAGCTTAGTGTTTTATCGTGTGATTACAGTTGAAGGTGTCAGTGGCTTTGCTGTTTGTGCTCAGGTTGCCTTGAAGACCCAAGATAACATAAATAAACAATTAGAAGATGTGGCTAAGCGTTTTAGTGTTGAATTATGTTTAGTTGAAAAAACCCCTTCTTTAAAAGAACCGGGATTGTTATTGATGGATATGGACAGCACTGTCATCGCCGTTGAATGCATTGATGAACTTGCTGAACTTGCTGGTGTTGGTGAACAAGTGTCGGCAGTGACTATACTTGCCATGCAAGGAAAATTGGACTTTGTACAAAGCTTACGGACCCGAGTTGCTTGTTTAGCCGATGCGGATGAATCGATTTTACAACAAGTGCGAGATGCTTTACCACTTATGCCCGGTGTGGCGAATTTAGTTAAGATATTAAAATCTTACGGTTGGAAAGTAGCGATTGCTTCAGGTGGTTTTAGTTACTTTGCTGATCACCTGCAAGACCAGCTCGAACTTGATGCTGCCGTTGCGAATGATTTGGCGATACAGAACAAAAAACTGACGGGCAAAGTGCAAGGCAATATTGTGGATGCCAATGTCAAAGCGCAAACCCTTAAAAACCTAGCCAAAAAATGGTCTATTTCGCCTAATCAAACTATCGCTATGGGCGATGGGGCTAATGACTTGCTCATGATGAACTCAGCAGCTTTAGGCGTAGCATTACATGCAAAACCTATAGTACGTCAACAAGCAGACATTGCGATTCGCCATAGTGATTTAGACACTTTGCTATGGGTGTTGGAAGCGGGGCAGACTTAACTCAAGATACTACTTGCGATTATTCGGTGTGTTTAAGGTATTGCCATTGACCATATAGATGACGTCTTTCATCAGGCTTTAAGCAATTGCTAAATCTCTACTTTTTTTATTTTATGGGGCGGTGGGGACAGCACTTTCAACAAACTCAATGCGTCTTAATATCTCCTCAGTCACTTCAACAATATCGCCCATCGCCGATACATTCCATAGTCGTTCTTCCAATAACTTGGTTTTGTGCACAGCGAAAACGCTCACGAAGTTGAGCTCTGATTGTATGGTCTCAAAGTTGGGTCTGCCGGTGCGTGCCAGCAAACAGTTTTACAGCAATAAATTGTCCATTTTGTAAAGCTTGAGCAATTAATTCTTTGCTGGGATTAAAGGCAATAAATAATTCGCGAATTTTGGGCGATTACTAGGCTTGGATTCAAATAATAAGTGTATAACTAGGTCAGGTAGAAAAAGCATTCAGCTGAATATATGCTAATCGCTTTTTCTCCGGCAAGAGATGCAACAATGAAAACATATAAACAACTGACCTATGAACAACGATGCCAGATTTATGCCTTGAGTAAAACAGGTATAAGCCAAATAAAATAGCCAATCAACCATTAGCATGGAGTTTTCCCTGGAATACAGGCAAACGATTGTTTTAATTAAGCTCAAACATCGACAGACACATTTTTAACCACATAAGGTAAATATGACAACTCGAACTTTTAAGTGACAGATTGAAATTGTGGAAGACTCAGGGTGATTTTGGCTTGGAAATTTTAGCTTTAGGTTTGACTTCTGCTGATTTGTTTTATGTTATTTTCGACTATTGCTGTTTTTTTATATATCACTCAAAAATTATTTTCAGTTTTAGTGACCGCTTCATAAACACCGAGGGTGTATTCGCCAAAAATACTGATTTGGCATTCAAAGGTTTCAGTGGCAATCTCATCTAAAAAGTGTATTTGCCTTGATGTTCATTCAGCCTAAAGTTGCTTTCTACTAAACTGGGTAAGTCTATTAAACGGATACAAGGACAAGCTAGGCGTATCAATTCCATTTTCAACAAAAAACGTTTTTGCTTTAAAATTGCTGAAGCAACCTGATCCAATACCTTATTAAATTCAGGCTCGTTGATCATAGGCTTAAGTTCTTCAATGATGTCGTGGTATTCTTCTGAATATTGGTTCATGAATTCAGAGCAAATTCATCGTTAATATTATGGGGCTTAGCAAGTGATGTAACAGTTATTGACAATATCCTTAAAACTTTGAATTTTAGGATATGTTGCCCTGATATACTTCAATCGCATAGTGAATATCAATTCAAAACAATAAAAGATAATTATCAATATGGCTAAACGCAAAACTGCTTATGTATGCTCTGATTGTGGAGCTGAATATCCTCGTTGGCAAGGACAATGTAACGACTGCAACACATGGAATTCTATCACTGAATTTGTTGTGTCTTCGACTAGCAATTCAAGTGGTCGAAATACAGGTGGTTATTCAGGCCAAACTCAAGCCAAGGTTGAGTCTTTAGCTAACATTGATTTACAAGCATTACCTCGATTTGAATCTGGTTACAAAGAGCTTGATAGGGTCTTAGGCGGAGGGATCGTGCCGGGGTCGGCCATATTAATAGGCGGCTCACCTGGCGCGGGTAAAAGTACCATGTTGCTGCAAGTTATGTGTCAAATGGCGAACAATAAAAACGCGCTATATGTAACGGGTGAGGAGTCATTGCAACAAGTTGCAATGCGGGCCCAGCGACTTGGACTACCTAATGACAAATTAAAATTGCTAGCCGAGACCAATATAGAAGTGATTTGTGAACTCGCTTTACAGCACAAACCAGAATTGATGGTGATTGATTCTATTCAGGTTATGCAGGTGCCTGATGTTCAGTCAGCTCCCGGGAGTGTCTCACAAGTGCGCGAAAGCGCCGCCTATTTAACTAGGTTTGCTAAACAGCATCATATCGCTATGTTTTTAGTTGGCCATGTAACCAAAGATGGCAGTTTGGCAGGTCCCAAAGTGTTAGAGCATTGTATTGATTGTTCAATGATGCTTGAAGGTGAGAGCGATAGCAGATATCGCACTTTAAGGAGCCAAAAAAACCGCTTTGGTGCTGTGAATGAGCTAGGTGTTTTTGCCATGACCGAAAAAGGCTTAAGAGAAGTAAGTAACCCCTCAGCCATTTTTCTGAGTCGTGACGACCAGCAATCACCTGGTAGCATAGTCATGGTGGTGTGGGAGGGTACTCGCCCATTGTTAGTGGAAATTCAGGCTTTAGTAGATTATTCACAAATGGCCAATCCAAGACGGGTTGCAGTCGGGCTGGATCAAAACCGATTGGCCATGTTATTAGCTGTATTACACCGACATGGCAATGTTCAAATGAACGATCAAGATGTGTTTGCAAATGTCGTTGGCGGCGTAAAAGTGAATGAAACCAGCGCTGATTTGGCGTTGTTGTTGGCCATAGTTTCGAGCTTTCAAAATAAGGTGTTAGATAAAGAGTTAATTGCTTTTGGTGAGGTAGGCTTGTCAGGAGAGATAAGACCTGTCCCTAATGGTTCAGAACGAATCAGTGAAGCCGCTAAACATGGTTTTAAACGGGCTGTAGTGCCTAAAGCCAATGTGCCAAAACAACGTGTTCCTGGTATCGAGATTATAGGTGTCTCAAGGTTGTCAGAGGCGCTCGAGTCAATCTGATTTAGCTGAGACTGAATGTTTTAGTTATAATAAATACTGTAATTAAGTTTATTAGGCCGGCAGCATAAATGGTATTTACTAATGATTTTCAACCGTTTCTTTTAGAATTTTTATACAAATTATGTAAGGGTGTTTGGAGTTTTTGTTTGTAGCAATCATTGTTTTATATCGACACATCATTGCACAGTGGTGAGGAGTTGCTTAATCAATCTCAAATAAATTAGATAAAAAGTTGACTGCCAAGTATCAGAATCATTAGCGAATACATTATTAGTAAAAACGCAGGCAAAGAGTTTTTGATTAGAACTAAAACATTGAATAGGTAGAGGCATGTGGCAATTATGCAAACCTACATATTGCTAATGAAATATATCCGTCTTTCACGACATTTTAAAATTGAGTTGAAATGTCGCTCACTTACCATTAAAAATCAGGCAACTGCTATAAAAGTGATGTATGCGGTATCAATATTGAAATTGCCTGAGGTTTTGTTTAGTAAAAGGGCGCTAAAACGCCCTGTAATGTTATTTACTAATCTTCTTATATTTTAATCTATGAGGCTCAACCACATCTGTTCCATAAGTGGCTTTCAACCATGCTGCATACTCGGTGTAATTGCCTTCATGAAAGATGATTTTACCTTCGTCGCGATAATCCATAATGTGGGTGGCTATTCTGTCTAAGAACCACCTGTCATGAGAAATTACCATGGCGCATCCTGGGAACTCCAAAATGGCATTTTCTAGGGCGCGTAACGTTTCAACATCCAAGTCATTGGTGGGCTCATCTAAAAGCAATACGTTGCCGCCGGCTTTTAACAATTTAGCTAAATGCACACGGTTACGTTCACCACCCGACAAGTTTTTCATAAATTTTTGTTGATCTGAGCCTTTAAAATTAAACCGTCCACAGTATGCGCGGCTGTTTAGTTCAAAGTTTCCAATGCGGATAATATCTGAATCATCAGAAATTTCTTTATAAACCGTATTGTCACCGTTTGTCTGGTCGCGGAACTGATCGACACTGGCTAATTGTACTGATACACCTACATCAATTTTACCGGCATCGGGTTGTTCTTCGCCGCTGAGCATTTTGAATAAAGTTGATTTACCGGCTCCGTTAGGGCCGACTATTCCAACAATGGCTCCTTTTGGTATTTTGAACGTGAGGTCGTCAATTAATACTCGGTCACCATAGGATTTTTTGAGGCCAGTCACTTCAATCACCTTGTCACCTAAACGTTCACCGGGTGGGATAAATAACTCATTGGTTTCATTACGTTTTTGGTAATCACCTGTATTGAGTTCTTCAAACCTAGCCATACGTGCTTTACTTTTTGATTGGCGACCTTTTGCGTTTGAACGTACCCACTCTAGTTCAGTTTTAATAGATTTTTGTCTGGCGCTTTCGGTTTTTTCTTCTTGCTGTAATCGTGCGTCTTTTTGTTCTAACCAAGATGAATAGTTGCCTTCCCAAGGAATACCTTGACCACGGTCAAGCTCTAATATCCAGCCCGCTACGTTATCGAGGAAATATCTATCATGGGTAATAGCGACCACTGTGCCTTCATAGTCATGTAAGAAACGTTCCAACCAAGCCACTGACTCTGCATCTAAGTGGTTAGTCGGTTCGTCGAGTAATAACATTTCAGGTTTTTCGAGTAGCAACTTACACAAAGCAACGCGGCGGCGTTCCCCCCCTGAAAGTTTGCTAACGTCGGCATCCCAAGGTGGAAGACGTAAAGCATCAGCTGCGCGTTCCAAGGTGTTTTCGAGATTATGACCATCTTTACTTTGGATAATAGCTTCTAGCTCACCTTGCTCTTTCGCTAAGGCATCAAAGTCAGCGTTTTCTTCAGCATAGGCGGCATATACTTCATCAATACGTTTAAGAGCATGTGCTACATCAGCCATTGCTTCCTCTATGTTACCACGCACATCTTTGCTTTCGTCTAGTTGAGGTTCTTGGGGTAAATAGCCAATTTTTAATCCAGTTTGAGGGATCGCCTCACCTTCAATGTCAGTATCTATACCAGCCATAATTTTCAGTAACGTGGATTTACCTGAGCCGTTAAGACCTAATACGCCTATTTTTGCACCGGGGAAAAAGCTAAGGGAAATATTCTTTAAGATATGTTTGCCGGGTGGAACCACTTTACCGACACGAAGCATGCTGTAAACGTATTGAGCCATAACTGTCTTTATTGAGTTAATTTGCCAGTAGTGTAATTCAGAGCAAGGGCAGGGTAAAAGGTATTGTGTTTTTTTAGTGTCGATTTTATGAATAATTGATGTGATTTATCGTCGTCTATCGTAGTATTTTATGATGTTTGGCTGTTCACAAGGTAAAATATGCAAAGCTTTAATTGGGGCGTCATAGGTCCTGGAAATATTGCTAATACATTTGCAAAAGCAATTACGACGTCTAAAAAAGGTAAAGTTTTGGCAGTCGCCAGCCGTTCAACAGAACGAGCTGTCGATTTTGCCAACACTTACCACATCGAAAAAACATACTCAGATTATGAGCAAATGATAGCCGATCCCGAAATCGACATAATTTATATTGCCACTCCTCACAACTTTCACTACCAACAAGCAAAAATGTGCCTGGAAGCTGGGAAACACGTATTAGTCGAGAAACCTTGCACAGTGAATGCTAAGCAAATGCAAGCGTTAGTTGAGCTTGCTCAAAGCAAAAACTTACTTTTACAGGAGGCTCTGTGGAGCCGTTTTATGCCTTGTTTATCAAAACTAAGGCAACTGTTAAACGAAGGTATAATAGGCGATATTCAATATATTCAGTCAGAGATTGGTTTTGCATTTCAAAATAGAGAAAAAAGCCGGTTGCTTAAGGCTGAGCTTGCTGGTGGCTCACTTCTGGATTTAGGCATATACAGTATTACTGTTAGTCAATTTTTTCTTCAAGAACACCCTGATAAAGTTGACGCTATGGGACAATTAACTGATCAAAATGTTGACGGGCACGTACTAGCAAATATGCATTATCCTTCTGGACGTTATGCGCAATTTACGTGTTCTATGTTATCTCAAACAAGCAATACCATGAGAATAGTAGGAACAGAAGGATACGTAAAATTACCCGCATGTTTTTGGGACACTAATACCGCTTCAATCTATAGGGATGACAAGTTAATGCAAAATATTGATATTCCTCATCCGGTTAACGGATTTGAATATCAAATTGAAAAAAGTATGGAGTGTATTGAACAAAACATGCAGTGCAGTGATTTGATGTCACATCGTGACAGCATAGGCGTGCTTAATGTGATGGATGATATCCGCAAGCAAATTGGGGTGCACTTTCCGACCTCGGTTGAAGCGCTGTAACTAATGAGTGAATTGTGTGCAAAAAGCGTTACAACTTTTGGTTGTTTCTCATACCACAATACCCCTATACAAATTGTTTAAAATAACTAAACTGTGCCCTGTTTATTTAGGGTGTGATTGCCCAAATCTTAATTACTGATTATGTTGAGGAAAAGTGATGCTAACACGTGATATGAATATTGCTGATTTTGACCCAGAATTGTTCCAAGCAATTCAAAATGAAAACCAACGTCAGGAGCATCACATTGAGCTGATAGCTTCTGAAAACTATTGCAGCCCACGTGTTCTAGAAGCTCAAGGTTCTCAATTAACCAATAAGTATGCAGAAGGTTATCCACACAAACGTTATTACGGCGGTTGTGAATATGTAGATATTGCGGAAGATTTAGCCATTGAACGGGCAAAACAATTGTTTGGTTGCGATTATGCCAATGTTCAGCCACATGCTGGTTCACAAGCTAACACTGCTGTGTTTATGGCATTGATAAATGCAGGTGATACAGTATTAGGGATGAGTTTGGCCCACGGTGGTCACTTGACTCATGGTTCACATGTTAATTTTTCAGGAAAAACCTATAACGCTGTGCAGTATGGCTTACACCCTGAAACGGGTGAAATTGATATGGCGCAAGTTAAAGCATTGGCACTTGAACATAAACCTAAAATGATTATCGCTGGTTTCTCAGCTTACTCAGGCATAGTTGATTGGCAGAAGTTCCGCGAAATTGCTGATGAAGTAGGTGCCTATTTGTTAGTGGATATGGCTCACGTTGCTGGTTTAGTTGCTGCAGGTATATATCCTAGTCCCCTTCCACATGCCCATGTGGTAACTACGACTACCCATAAAACATTGGCTGGTCCTCGTGGCGGGTTGATTTTATCTGCCTGTGGTGATGAAGCTATTTACAAAAAACTGAATAGTTCAGTGTTTCCTGGTAATCAAGGTGGTCCATTGTGCCATGTGATCGCTGCTAAAGCCGTTGCTTTTAAAGAAGCATTAGAGCCAGAGTTTAAAGTGTATCAGCAGCAAGTCGTTCTTAATGCTAAAGTAATGGCCGCGGTGATACAAGAGCGTGGGCATAAAGTTGTGTCGGGTGGTACAGATAACCATTTATTCTTATTGGACTTAATTGGCAAAGAATACACAGGTAAAGATGCAGATGCTGCCTTAGGTAATGCTAATATCACTGTTAATAAAAACTCAGTGCCAAATGATCCGCGTTCACCTTTTGTCACCAGTGGATTACGTCTTGGCTCCCCAGCTATTACTCGTCGTGGTTTTAAAGAAAAGCAAGCTAAACAAGTGGCCAATTGGATTTGTGATGTATTGGATAATATTAATGATGAATCTGTGATTGAGCGTGTTAAGGGTGAAGTGGTTGCATTGTGTGAGCAGTTCCCTGTTTATGCCTAAAACATATACCCTTCATCCTTGAAATTGTGCGTTTGTTGGCTGCATTCATTCGCCCCAATCACTTAGTGAATTAAGTTCATGGGGTCTGTTTCATTTGCCGCTGTGCAATTTCAATGATTTTAGGAATAGATTGATATAAAAAAGCCGACAAAAGTCGGCTTTTTTATTGCTTTTTATTTCTTGTAGTATGACTGGCAGTGGAATTTTGTTAATTTAGTCTTATTCACTACCAAAATTTGAAACTATTTATGTTTTGCCCATTTTGTTCTGTACAAGAAACTAAAGTAATCGATTCCCGTTTGGTGGCTGATGGCAGCCAAGTGAGACGCAGAAGAGAGTGCACAGTATGTAAAGAACGTTTTACGACATTTGAGATGGCAGAATTGGTGATGCCTCGAATAGTCAAACGTGATGGTTCTCGTGAACCTTTTCATGAAGAGAAGTTGCGGGCTGGTTTGCAGCGTGCGTTAGAAAAGCGCCCTGTCAGCACAGAACAAGTAGAGCAATGCATTAGTCGTCTGAAATCTTCGTTACGTGCCACAGGTGAGCGGGAAGTCAGTAGTGAATTTCTCGGTAATTTGATTATGGATGCATTGAAAGAACTAGATAAAGTTGCTTATGTGCGTTTTGCGTCTGTGTATCGTTCGTTTGAAGATATTCGAGAATTTGGAGAAGAGATTGCGCGGTTGGGTGACTAAATTCTGCTCAGGTGATTGTCTATTTTTACTCTTTTTATTGATTGGTAACCCGTGATTCAATTTTCTAAAACAGATCATCAAATGATGGCCCGTGCTATTCAATTAGCTAAACGAGGCGAATATACCACTGCTCCTAATCCTAATGTGGGTTGTGTTATCAGTGATGGCAAAGGTGTCATTCTGGGGGAAGGCTGGCATAAAAAGGCGGGAACGCCCCATGCAGAAGTACATGCTCTAGAACAAGTGGCTATTTCTTTAAAAGGCGCCCCAGCCAAAGGTGCTACTGCCTATGTGACGCTTGAGCCTTGCAATCATTATGGTAGAACGCCACCTTGCACAGATGCATTAGTCCGGGCAGGTGTTACTAGGGTTATAGCGGCTATGGTTGATCCTAATCCATTGGTATCTGGAAAAGGTTTAATCAAGCTACAAGACGCGGGGATCAAAACTGAGCATGGTCTGTTACAAGCTGGAGCTGAACAACTTAACCGTGGTTTTATAAAACGTATGCGTACTGGAAAACCTTGGGTAACAGTTAAACTGGCGGCAAGTTTAGATGGTAAAACAGCTTTAGCAAACGGTTTAAGTCAATGGATCACTGGTTCACTGGCAAGGCAGGATGTGCAAAGGCATCGTGCCAAGAGCTGTGCCATTTTATCGGGTTCTGGCACAGTAATAGCTGATAACCCTATGTTAAATGTGCGTTATTCTGAACTACACTTAGCTGATGATGTGTTAGCGCAAGGAGACTTACGTCAACCTTTGCGGGTCCTATTGGATGGGCGTAATCAGTTGCCGCCATCGTTAAGTTGCCTACAACCTATTGAAAACAATCTTGCGGGTAATATTTTGCTTGTTAACGGCAAACTCAATGAACACCCATTTGAACAACATGTGAGTCAATGGCAAGCGCCTTTTAACGGCAATAAGTTAGACTTAGAGAAGGTCATTGCCAAGTTAGGTGAGATGCAGCTAAATAACATATGGGTTGAAGCGGGCGCGAAACTTGCGGGTGCGTTACTGCAAAATAAACTGATTGATGAATTGATTTTATATCAAGCGCCCAAACTAATAGGGGGTATAGGACAAAACTTGTTTGATACTATGACAATTGAAGTAATGGATGAGGTGGTAGGCCTCACTTGGGCCGATATTAGGCAAGTAGGCGATGATATAAAAATGACTGCATTATTTAAACATTAAACCATTGTGATTGTCATTACCGTATTATCCTGACCATGAATCACGTTATTGAGAGATTGATGTTAAGTGACAAGGCAGCCAATTATTCAAGTGATGATGATAAAAAAGTCATTAGTATGGCGTTTTTAGCAGAAAACGGCTATTTGAAGTAAAGTAGGGTTGCCCAGATATGTTGGCCTCAATAACGAGAGTGATGCCCTCAAAAAAATTTAAAAGAAGACAAGAAACTATGCCATTAAATAACAGTGAAGAAATAATCGAAGATATCCGCCTAGGTAAAATGGTTATCTTAATGGACGATGAAGATAGGGAAAACGAAGGCGACCTCATTATGGCCGCTGAGCATGTTACCCCCGAAGCGATTAATTTTATGGTGACTCATGCTCGTGGATTAGTTTGCTTACCCATGACTGCACAGCGCTGCCAATCCCTTAATTTACCCTTAATGGTAGATGATAATAGCGCCCAGTTTTCAACTAATTTTACTGTGTCAATTGAAGCTGCAGAAGGTGTTACTACAGGGATTTCTGCTTCAGACAGAGCCAAAACTATTTTGGCAGCGGTGGCAAAAAATGCGGAACCCAGCAACATTGTGCAGCCAGGGCATATTTTTCCTTTAATTGGTAAAGAGGGAGGGGTATTAAACCGTGCAGGGCATACTGAAGCGGGTATAGACTTGGCACGATTAGCCGGTTGTGAACCTGCATCGGTTATTGTTGAAATACTCAACGAAGACGGTAGCATGGCCAGACGTCCAGAGCTGGAGGTCTTCGCAGCCAAACATGATATGAAAATTGGCACTATTGCAGATTTAATCGAATATCGAAATTTGAATGAAACCACAATTCAACAAGTCGCTAAGTGTAAACTTCCTACTGAATACGGTGAATTTGACTTAGTTACCTTCAAAGATGTGATTGATAACCAAGTACATTTTGCTATGTGTAAAGGTGAGATTAACAGCGACGTACCTGCTTTAGTGAGAGTTCACTTACTCAATAGCTTCAGTGATTTATTAGGTTCTCAGCGGGCTATTTCACGAAGCATGGGTTTGCCGCAAGCTATTAAATATATTGCTGATCATGGTGGTGTTTTAGTTTTGCTAGGCAAAGATGAAGACTTACTGACTCAGGTGAAACAGTTTGAAGCCGAAGATAATGGCGAGAAACCTGCTAATGCTCCATGGACGGGTTCATCCAGAACGGTTGGCATTGGAAGTCAAATCTTAGCCAGCTTAGGTGTTAAAAAAATGCGTTTGATGAGCAAACTCAAAAAGTACCATGCCTTGTCTGGCTATGGTTTGGAAGTGATTGAATACGTAGAAATCTAAGACTTAAATTTCACAATATTTCCCAATACGGATGTGCTAAACTGCGCGCCGATTTTTCCAGTAAGGTTTATAGATGAATATTATTGAAGGTAACATTCGCGCAACAGGCAAAAAGTTTGCTCTTGTAGTCTCTCGTTTCAACGGATTTGTTGTTGAGAGCCTTGTTGATGGTGCTCTAGATGCCCTTGAGCGGCATGGTGAAGTAAACGAACAAGATATTACTTTAGTGCGTGTGCCGGGTGCTTACGAGCTACCTATTGCAGCAAAAAAACTTGCTGAACAAAACAAGTATGATGCCATTATTGCTTTGGGCGCAGTTATACGTGGTGGTACACCTCACTTTGAGTTTGTCGCTGGCGAATGTAATAAGGGTTTAGCACAAGTCTCTTATGATCATGGTATTCCTGTTTCTTTTGGCGTAATCACTACTGATAGCATCGAACAAGCTATCGAACGTTCTGGCACTAAAGCCGGCAACAAAGGCGCAGAAGCTGCAATTAGTGCTCTAGAAATGGTAAATGTATTAGCCAACATTGAAGAGGCTAAATAGTTGAAACCTAAAGCTCGCCGTCTAGCCAGAGAATTTGCAGTACAAGCGGTTTATTCTTGGCAAATGAGCAAAAACCCTGTTGAACAAATAGAGCTTAGTATCGTCACCAGTAACGATATGAAAAAAGTCGATACTGAGTACTTTTTGGAATTATTACGAGCAGTGGTAAAAGACTGTGCAGAATTAGACAAAAAGATGAAACCTTACCTTGGGCGCCTGCCTGAGGAGCTAGATCCAGTAGAAAAAGCGATTCTTAGAATTGCCACCTACGAACTTGTTGCTAGAATTGATGTCCCTTATAAGGTTGTTATCAATGAAGCCATTGAGTTAGCTAAATCTTTTGGTGCAGAAGAAAGCCATAAATTCGTTAATGGTGTGCTTGATAAAGCGGTTAAAACTCTGCGAAAAGATGAGTTGTCCTAATCCTTTCAAATAGGTTGAGGTCAACTTTTTCTCATCTCCTTTAACTAAAATTAGTATTAATGAAAGAATTTAATGTGATTGAATACTTTTTCAAAGCAAAAAGTGTTCAGCGTAAAGACGTAATAATTGGTATTGGTGATGATGGCGCTGTTACTCATATTCCCCAAGGACAAGCATTAGTCACTACCACCGATACTTTGATTAGTGGCGTGCATTTCTTAGCAGATACGCCTGCCCACGCGATAGCGCAAAAAGCCATGGCCGTAAATTTAAGCGATTTGGCCGCCATGGGTGCAGAACCCGCTTGGATAAGTTTATCTTTGAGTATGCCAACAGTTGATGAAAATTGGTTGCAGGCTTTTTCCAATGGCTTGCAAGAACACGCTGAATATTACTCCGTGCAACTCATTGGCGGGGATACAGTTAAGGGGCCTCTAGCCATAACCATCACGGCGCAAGGATTTGTGCCTTTTAACCAAGCACTAACAAGAAGTCAGGCTAAACCAGGTGATTCAGTATATGTTACTGGTACATTGGGTGATGCAGGCTTAGGTTTACATATAGCCCAAAAAAAGTGTGTGGTGACAAATCAATCTAACCAAGAGTTTCTGCTTAATCGTTTGAATTACCCCACTCCACGGTTATTGGTTGGCACTAGTCTTAGGCGTATTGCCAGTGCTTGTATTGATATATCCGACGGTTTTGTGGCTGACATCAAACATATTCTCAATGCGTCTCAGTGTGGTGCTACAATACATGTTGATAAGTTACCCTTGTCACAAGCCTTAAAAGAATCTGTTAATTATAGTGATGCAGTGGATTATGCCTTAAGTGCAGGCGATGATTACGAGTTATTATTCACTGTGAGTGAAGAACAAAAAGGCCACTTAGAGACAACCTTAGCTAATGCTAATGTTCATGCTACCTATATCGGTCAATTAAATGGCTCTGCAGGTAAATTAGAGTTACGCCAAGCTGATAAGCCTTATGAATATAGCAGCAAAGGTTATGAACACTTCTAATTCCTCAATTAGGATTAATGAATACAACTCAAGAGAGACATAACAGTGGATAATCAAGTACGCCGCCGTGTTAGTTTAACTAACCCCGTACACTTTTTGGCATTAGGGTTCGGTAGTGGTTTGGCTTCAAAAATGCCTGGTACAATTGGGACATTTGCCGCTTTGCCTGTGGTTGTGCTGTTATCTTATTACGCCAATTTTTCTATTTACTTGCTCGTAACAATATTAGTCTGTGTGGCTGGTATCTGGATCTGTGGAAAAACCGCGGAAGACATGGGCGTACATGACGATCCTTCTATTGTTTGGGATGAAGTCGCAGGTATGTTGATCACTATGCTCGCAGTTCCTTTGAGTTGGCAAACATTGCTGGTTGGTTTCGTACTATTTCGTTTCTTTGACATTCTGAAACCTTGGCCAATCAGTTACTTAGATAAATACGTACATGGCGGCTTTGGCATTATGATCGACGATGTGTTGGCAGGTTTTTTTGCTTTGGGTATTCTACATTTTGGTTTGTATTTAATTTAGTTTCTTATTTCTATTAATTAATTCCTATCTTTTTTCCCCTTTATTCACTAAGCAAACTGCTCTTCCATTAAATCACCACCTGAATAATACTTGACATGATACGTCTAGAAAAATTTAATCAATACATAAGAAAGTTTCATGGATTGACTAAGAATACTTAACAGAGCAGTCATCATACTGGCCCGAGTAATTAAATCATCCTTGGTAGCCCCGCCACAGCATTTTCCACGTTTAAAGTTTTAGCAAAAAACGCTTGTTTAGGGAAAAATGGCAAAGATCCTAGTAAGCGTCAGCGCATGTTTTATGTTACGAAATATCTGTAATAGAAATACTAAACATAGGTTCAATAATTAATTATTAAAATCATCGATACGAGCCAATATACCTGGTGTATCTAAGCCCAGCTCTGCATACATTTCTTGCTGTGTGCCTTGCATAATAAATTCATCAGGTAGCCCCAGCTGCAACAATTTACTGGTGTGTTTAGAAGACATTAAATATTCTGCTACAGCACTGCCAGCACCGCCAATAATCGCACCATCTTCAATACTCACAAATAAATGATGGTTTGTCGCGAGTTGGTCAATTATCTCAGTATCCAAAGGTTTAACAAAACGCATATCAATGACAGTTGCATTGATTTCTTCTGCTACTCGTTGAGCGTAGGGCAATAAAATACCAAAGTTAAGAATAGCGACCTTTTCACCGGCTATTATGGTGCGACTTTTACCTAGCTTAAGCGCTGTCATTTCTTGTTTAGGTGACACGCCAGTAGATGCTCCTCTTGGGTATCTTACGGTGGCTGGCTTTTGCAATTTGTGACCTGTGTATAACATTTGACGACATTCGTCTTCATCGGCTGGCACCATGATCACCATATTGGGTATACAGCGTAAAAATGGAATATCAAATGCACCTTGATGAGTAGGGCCATCGGCACCCACTAAACCTGCTCGGTCTATAGCAAATAAAACCGGTAGGTTTTGTATTGCCACATCATGGATAAGCTGGTCGTAGGCACGTTGCAAGAAGGTTGAATAAATAGCTACTACTGCATTCAGTCCTTCTTTGGCTAGACCAGCAGCAAAGGTGACCGCGTGTTGCTCAGCAATCGCCACATCAAAATATTGTGATGGATATTGCTGGGAAAATTTGACCATCCCAGAACCCTCACGCATAGCCGGTGTGACGGCCATTAATTTAGAGTCTTGCGCCGCCATATCACATAACCAATTACCAAATATGGCTGAAAAAGTTGGATTGCTGGGGGCTGCTTTAGGTAGTGCTTGCTCTTTTGGGTTGAATTTGGGTACGGCATGAAATTTAATAGGGTCTTGTTCAGCTGATTCGTAACCTTTACCTTTTTTGGTCACCACATGTAATATTTGTGGACCTTTGATGTTACGCATATTACGAAGCGTATCCACTAGGCCATTCACATCGTGGCCATCTATAGGTCCTATATACTTAAATCCCAATTCTTCAAAAATAGTTCCGGGAACCACCATACCTTTTATATGTTCTTCAGCACGGCTGGCAAATTCTTTTATAGGGGGTACGCTGCTAAGTAATTTTTTACCCCCATCACGGATAGAGTTAAAAAAGTTACCTGTTAACAGTCTGGCTAAATGACTATTTAGTGCGCCAACATTTTCGGATATCGACATTTCATTATCATTTAACACCACTAATAAATCTTTACTAATATCACCGCCATGGTTTAACGCTTCAAAGGCCATACCCGCGGTCATAGCGCCGTCACCAATTACTGCCACAACTTTGCGGTCTAACGCTTCTTTTTCAGCTGCTACGGCCATGCCTAAAGCGGCACTGATAGAAGTAGAGGAATGTCCTACAGCAAATGTGTCATATTCACTTTCTGGCGGCCATGGGAAAGGGTGTAAGCCACCTTTTTTACGGATGGTTGGCATACGTTCACGGCGACCGGTTAAAATCTTGTGGGCATAGGCTTGATGGCCCACATCCCATAACAGGCGATCAAAAGGGGTGTTGTATACATAGTGTAAAGCTACTGTCAGCTCTACTGTGCCTAATCCAGAGGCAAAATGTCCACTACTTTGGCTCACACTGGTTAACAAATATTGACGCAATTCAATACTCAGCTGCTGAAGTTTATCTTGTGATAACTCTCTTAACTGTTCTGGTGTATCAGCTTGAGCGAGAATAGGGTAGTGAGCAATATCTAGGGTCATTAATGATTATCAACTAATTATATTTCATTTTATCCGATCACACGTACATCTATGTTCAGTAAGTACGGTGGATAACAAAGTCGGTAAAAGACACCAACATCTTAGTATTGTAAGGCAAAGCGTGCAAAGCTTGAAGTGCTTGTTGATGAAGATCATCAAGATAAGCTTGTGCTTGCTCTAATCCTAACATAGCTGGGTAGGTACTTTTGTTTTGAGCCTGATCAGAACCTTGTGGTTTTCCAAGCACTGTTGAATCACCGACCACATCTAAAATATCGTCTTGAATTTGAAAGGCTAACCCTAATGTTCTGGCAAAACGCATTAAATATTGCCGATTTTGTGGGGTAATATCTGTAGCCAATGTTATGGCCATCTCAACGCAAGCCCCCAATAGTGCACCAGTTTTTTTGTTGTGTAGGTCTTCTAACCTTTGTTGGGTGATGTTCTGGTCAGTTGCTGCCAAGTCCATAGATTGACCACCACACATGCCATTATAACCAGCTGCTTGACTAACAATTTTAACTAATTCAATACGTTTAATTGCCAGTTCACTTGAAAGTGGATAATCACACAATATTTCAAATGCTAGTGTTTGTAGAGCGTCACCAGCTAAAATAGCGGTGGCTTCATCAAATTTAATATGACAGGTTGGATGTCCCCGTCTGAGGTCATCATTATCCATGGCGGGTAAGTCGTCATGAATAAGTGAATAAGCATGAATGGCTTCTATTGCAGCGGCAGGACCATCGAGATCATTTTTCTGGACTGAGAGCATTTCACCAGTGGCATAGACTAAAAAAGGACGCATTCTCTTGCCACCTATCAGTAATGCATATTCCATGGCATGTTTGAGCCTTTCTGAGTGTCCAGGCAGTACTTTGATGGTGTCAAGTAGAGTCGAATTAACTCTATCGCAACTAATTTTTTGAAAGGTGGAAAGATTCATTAATTATCAGGTTCAAATACATCTAAGGTTGGCTGACCATTTTCAGTGGTGAGAATTTGTACTTTTTGTTCCGCATCTTTTAATTTTTGTTGGCTGTGTCTGGCTAGTACAATACCACGCTCAAAGCTTTGTAATGCGTCTTCCAAAGGCAAATCGCCTTGTTCCATTTTGGTCACTAGTGTTTCTAGTTCCTGCATAGATTGTTCAAAGGTAAGTGATTCTGCTTTTTTCCGAGCCGTCATAATATTTAAAACCGATTCCTTTAGTGGCACGCACCTTACCTGAGCAAAAAAATAGGGTCAAATACTTTTCTAAAACACATTCAAAGTCTAATGGTTACGCCTGTTATGTAAAAAAAGCTTTTCATTAAATTAATTAACATTAATGGTTACTATAGAATTCTTTAGAGTTGTCGATAATGAGTAGTGATTATCTGTTATATTGTTTGGCATTTTTTGTTTACTGTGTGTAAGTAAGGATGCCAATAAGCTGTGTAATCGGCATTTCTTGTTTAATATTTTTAGCTGTATTTTTATTGGGAGCACAATGTGGATTTAGCAACCATAATCGGTATTTTTGGTGCCTTGGCTTTTGTTGTGATGGCGATGACACAAGGTGGTGATATCGTAATGTTTGTCAATTTACATGGAATATTTATTGTATTTGGTGGATGTGTATTTGTGGTGTTATCTCAATACATTCTCGGGCAGTTTTTTGGTGCTGGTAAAATAGCGGGTAAAGCGTTTATGTTCAAAACCGATCCCCTTGAATCACAAATAGAAAAAATTGTTAAAATGGCAATTTCTGCTTAAAAAGATGGATTTTTAGCTTCAGAGGAAGCTGAAATAGCAAACCCTTTTATGCAGAAGGGTGTCGATATGCTGGTGGATGGTCACGATGTCGAAGTTGTCAGAGCTACGTTAGGTAAATATATTTCTATGACCTCAGAACGACATGATTTTGGGAAGTCTATTTTTAAAGGTTTAGGCGATGTTGCTCCAGCAATGGGCATGATAGGGACTTTGGTTGGTTTGGTAGCTATGTTATCAAACATGGATGATCCCAAGTCGATTGGCCCTGCAATGGCAGTTGCTCTTTTAACGACGTTGTACGGTGCGATGTTAGCAAACCTCATATGTTTACCTATTTCAGTGAAATTAGGTCATCGAGCTGATGAAGAAAAACTAAATCAAGTCTAGTCTAGTGTTAGACGGAATTACTGGCATTGCTGATGGACAAAATCCACGGGTTATTGAAGGTATTCTAAAAAGTTATTTAGCCGCTAGTAAACGTGACTCTGCAGAAGAGGCAGAGTAACTGATGGAAAACGAATGCCCTAAATGTTCCCCCGAAGGGCTTGCTCCTTGGATGGCAACTTTTGCTGATTTGATGGCGTTATTGATGTGTTTCTTTGTTCTATTGTTATCTTTTTCTGAAATGGACGTACTTAAGTTTAAACAAATTGCAGGTTCGATGAAGTTCGCTTTCGGAGTTCAAAATAAAATTGAAGTAAAAGATATTCCAAAGGGAACCAGTGTTATTGCTATGGAGTTTCGCCCAGATCTCACACCTATAGATACTATTCAACAACAAACTACCAAAATGACTCAACAGTTCCTCGAATTTCAAGCGGGTTATGAAGACACTGCAGGTGGTCGTCAAAAACAGCGGGGTGAACAACGAGGTGGGGCAGTACAACAAACTGCGTCTAAACAGCAGTCACTAAGCACTAGTCAAAAAGCTAGTCAAGAAGAAGTGGCAGAACGCATGCGTAAAGTTGCACAACAATTAGAAAAACAAATTGTTGATGGTGCGATAGAAGTTGAATTGTTAGGTCAGCAAATTACTATTCGTATTCGAGAAAATGGTTCGTTTTCAGCGGGATTTGCGTTTTTACAACCACAATTTATACCTGTTTTGCGCAAGATTGGCAGTTTGTTAGTCGACATTCCGGGGGGAGTTGAAGTGTCAGGGCATAGTGATAATCAACAAATTTCCAATGAACTTTATCGTTCTAACTGGGATTTGTCATCGCAACGTGCTGTGGCTGTGGCTGAAGAACTTAGGAAAGCTAATGGTTTTGATGAAAGTCGCATGTCAGTTGTTGGTAAAGCCGACACCGTACCCTTAGATGAAGGTAATGAAGAACAGAATCGCAGTCGAAATCGTCGTGTTGAAATTTCCATTAATCAGGGAAAGCCAAAGTACTCCGATCGAATATCTGTTTTAGAATAACCTGCCGGATCGCAGGTTGATTTTTAGTCTGTGGAGAATGGGATGTCTTTGCTGACTTCACAGTGGCGGGTGCCGAAATTTTTCACACCGATTCCTATGTCCGCGACTTACTTTTGGCGTCATCGCTTTTTATTAACTTGCATAAGTGCATCCATATTAATAACCCTGTTTTCTACTTTCTTTCATCTTGTCCTCTCGAATGTACTTCTGCACTATAACGAATAACGTAGCGCACTACTTTTGATCATATTTAGAAGAAAAATGTGAATTTTTCCGAGACTTTCTTTATATGGTCTTCATTTGGTCATTATTCTTAGACATGATTTATTGGCAAACTGTTTGCATAGTCTTGTTATAGGGCACACATAATTTAATGAAGGATCAAATATTATGGCCAGAAAAAATAGGATCCCACGAAATACACTTAATGATCATAGCCATGAGTGGGCACAGAAACGTCGTGAATATTTGACTGAACAAACAGGTGTTGCTTTACCTCACACCGGACACTTCTCCATAGAACCAAGTGCATTACCGGGTAACATTGAAAATTTTATTGGTGTTGTGCAAATGCCTGTGGGTATTGCAGGCCCAATGCTGGTTCACGGTGAGCATGCACAAGGTTATTTTCATGTTCCCTTGGCAACTACAGAGGGCACTTTAGTGGCAAGCTATAGTCGTGGTATGCGCTTGCTTAATGAATGTGGCGGTGTACATACAACAGTGGTCGAGCAATTTATGCAGAGAGCTCCCGCTTTTATTTTTACCAATGCCAGAGAAGCGCGGAATTTTGGTCAATGGATAGATGAACATTTCCTCGAAATTAAGCAACAAGCTGAAACAACAACGCGAATAGGTAAACTTGACCATATTATGCAATGGTCAGTGTCAAAAACACGTTATTTACGATTCAACTACACAACGGGTGATGCGGCTGGGCAAAATATGGTGGGCAAAGCGACGTTGGCTGCCTGCGAATGGATAGTGCAAAAATACCCAGGTAAGTGTGAATACTTATTATCTGGGAACATGGACACAGACAAAAAACACTCTCATTTGAACATGCTGCACTCTCGGGGCAAGCGTGTTATTGCAGAGGTGGTATTGAAAAAAGATATACTTAAAAAAATCATGAAGGTTGATACCAAAATGTTGGCCCGAGCAACAGTATTGGCCAATACTGGGGCCATGATGGCAGGTGCTGCGTACAATGGTCCCCATTCTGCGAATGGCATCGCGTCTTTGTTTATTGCCACAGGGCAAGATGAAGCCAATGTAGTTGAGTCCCATGCGGGTATGCTTTCCCATGAATTGTTAGATAACGGCGACTTTTATCTTTCGGTCACTCTACCTTCCTTAATTGTTGCTACCTACGGAGGTGGTACTGGTTTGCCTACACAAAAAGAGTGTTTAGGAATACTCGGTTGTTATGGTACTGGAAAAGCAAACAAGCTCGCAGAAATTGTTGCAGCCACAGTCTTAGCTGGGGACATTTCTTTAGCCTGTGCTGTAATTGGAGGGCACTGGGTGAGTAGTCATGATAAGTTGGGGAGGAATCGGGATTGATTTAGTTGTTTTTTTTATGCATTGACTGGCAATGATTCTGTATTTTTTTACTCAGCCTAAAGCGTGACTGCTGCTTACTGTATGACTTGATTCTTGTCTACAGTAAACAAATAAAAGCACAAAATATGCGGGAATCATCTTGAACATCTGAAAGATGGCTCATAGGGTGAAATACAAGGACGTATTTCATAAAAAGCCCATCAAGGTCAATGCTCATCATTCGTTTATTAGCCAGATGTATCAGGGTGAAACTGCATTATTTAGAAGCACAGCTTTCACCACTTTAACAGTTCGATAAACGTTGGAAGGAAAAATATCGCCACTTTTATTGAGAAGTCGAACATGGGTGGGGAGCATCAGAGGTGATACATTGATTAGGTCAAAGCGCTTAGAACAAGTAAGGAAGGTGTCATTAACTATCCACACTTCCTTACTGGCTCAGTTTTATCAAAAAAGATAGATATCTCAGCTACCGTAATCCCTAGTTTTTTCATATAAGAACGATTCATCACTCTGTTGGTATCCATCATATACATCCAGTCATCGACGAATAAGTTATATTCTGTGTCATCAACTGGCACACGTAGCGTGTATTGCCAGTTAAATGCGGTGCCTAGGGAACTACCACTGGCCTTGCCGATAACATCTGCTGCTGTGCCGGTAACACTGCCATCGTCAGCAATATTTAAGTTCCAGATGCGAATTTGTTTTTCACCGTCATTATAGAAAAATGTCTCATGTAATTGACCTTCACTGCCTTGCCAAGTGGCAATTATGTCCACACAAAAACGCCTAGTGAGTTTGTTTGAGTAGTCTTGCACTATGCCCCATGCGGTGATTTCTCCGTCAAAATATGTGGGTAAATCGAATTCCGGCTTAGTATTTTCATAGTCATCTAATGAGCTACTGCATGAAAGTACAAAGGGAATAATAAAAAATAAGAGTAGATATTTGAATAACTTCATTTTTTTAATCCAATTAATTTGTTGCGAACCTTAGGGTACCTGCAATTTTCGTCTAGCCAAATGCGTAAAAAGGTTTTTCCAAAGGTTTGGTCAGTTATTTCGCCTATTTTTTTACCATTAAAGAAAAATTCACTTTGCAGATTTTTATCTACGCTTAATAGAAGTGAGTCGCCTTTTTTGATATCTGGAAAAATGTCTGTTAGTAGCGATATCCATGGGGTAAATTTGACTTTTTCAATACCTAGTTTTTCCCATTCATCTTGCGTTTTTTCTATTAAATCATTTGCGTCAATATTTCTTAAATAGTCGATTTTAAGAGCTTGTGGAAATCTTTCTGCTTGGTATTGGCCTGTTTGACTATAGAGACTTGAATTGTAGACATCCCAAAACAACACTTGAAGTTTGGCTTCCCCCACTTTATTTAGCTCAGAAAGTGGATCTGCCATAGTGACTCCTGAAAAGGATAAAGTGCATAAAACGGCTAAAAACCATATCATTAAGTATCTTGGGATTTGATGTTTCATGTCATTCTCAATTTCTAACGGCTAATACTGTTTGAGAAAGCGGGTTTGCTGATCACTAATTGTACGGTGCTAATAGTGCGTTCTAAAAAGCCACCTTCACAGTAGCTAAAGTAATAACGCCACATATTCATGAACCGTTCATCGTAACCGTCTTTAGCCAACGGCTCTTTGTTTTCTATTAGCTTATCATGCCAGTCTTTCAAGGTCCGCGCATAATCTAAACCTATATCGTGGAGATCACGGATCATCAGGTCTGTATGCTTTCTCAAGTGTTGATTAATTAACAACTGCGAAGGTAAGAAGCCACCTGGGAAGATATGTTTTTGAATGAAATCGACACTTTTGCTATAGCTGTCAAAGCGATGGTCGCTGATGGTTATGGCCTGTAATACCATCAAACCTTCATCTTTTAATAGGTTTGAACATTTCTTAAAAAATGTGGGTAAGTATTCTTTACCCACAGCTTCAATCATTTCAATAGAAACTAGCTTGTCATATTTGCCTTCGAGTAATCTATAGTCTTTTTTCAAGAGAGTGATTTTGTCTTGCAGACCTTCTTTGTTGACTAAATCTTGAGTGTATTGATGCTGTTCTTCTGAAATGGTGGTAGTGGTGACCTTACAGCCATAGTTTCTGGCTGCAAATACTGCCAATCCTCCCCATCCAGTACCTATTTCTACTAAGTGGTCTTCAGGGACTAATTGTAACTTTTCACAAATGGCTTTTAGTTTTGTAATTTGCGCCTGTGCCAGAGTACTGTTTTCTGACGTGTAAATAGCCGCAGAATACATCATGCTATCATCAAGAAATCGAGTATAAAGTTTATTGCCTAAATCATAATGGGCAGCAATATTTTTCTTTGAACCTGTTGCAGAGTTTTTGTTAGCAATGTGGCTAATTTTGCGAATAGGGAAAGCTAACCACTCCATTTTTGCCTCCCAGCTATCGAGAAGAGGCAAATTACGTGCAAAAATACGAATGACGTTGGTTAAATTGGGGGTAGTCCACAAGCCTTCAGAATATGTTTCCCCTGACGCTACGCTGCCACCGAACAATAAACTTTGGTAAACACTTAAACATTGAATATCAATTTCTGCGTGTAAGTCAGAATCCTTCTGGCCATATGTATCCACCAAAATGCCTTTTTCTTTAATTATCATCTGGCCTTGAGGCAGACTGGCAAAAACTTTCAACATAATTGTTTTGCACAATTTGTGTTGCCACGATGAGCTTGAAGACTCTTCTAATACTCGTTCTCCGTTTGGCATAATTATTTTTTTCCTTGTACTGTGTGGGAATAAAAAGGCACACCTTTTAAAAATAGTTTGAGTGCTTGCCAATAAATTCCAAAGACGGTTTTTACCGTCATGCTAGGAATGCATATCAGCATTTTAAAAAGGCTCTTTGAGTTCAGTTCTACTCGTGTCAAATTAAGACTTGCTGCAAAGTGTTTGACTTCTTTGTGGCAAGCAAGAGTCAATTTTAGCGATTGTTCTGGTTGAGATATGTTCCACTTATATTGCATATCCATAGGGTTAAAAGGTGATACATGGAAAGCTTTCTGACAGTCTTCTTGTTTAGCTAAATCAACTAAGTAACAATGCCTATCGTTCCAAGGTGTATTGCTTACCTCAGCTAATAAATGACTGAACGTGCCATTTTTTTGCTGTAAGTAATAGAAATTGACGGGGCTAAAATACAAACCAAAAGTGCGTGTTTGTCCTAACAAATAGATTGTACCTGATAGTGGTCGTTGAGCCAGTTCTGACATTTTGTCAATCACAGATTTTTTAAGGGGTATATTCGCATTACCTAAGTAATCGCTGCGTTTAAACCTTAATGCAGCCCATGATTTTGTTGAAAATCCTTTAACCTCAGCTTCAAGCAAATCAATCTCATCAAGGTTGAGCCATAGTAAAAATATCTGATAAGTAAAGGCATGTTTTTTTGGCACAAATCGGCTGTGAAATACACTTCCTTTGTATAAGGCACTTTGCATTAAAGATATTCACCAAATGACTTACATACGTCCAAAGCACTGTGCACGCCATCTTCGTGGAATCCGTTATACCAATATGCACCACAGAAATGTAGACCGTTTTTTCCAGATATTTCTGACCATCTTTTTTGGGCTGCGATTGTTTGGTTATTAAATTGAGGATGAGCGTATTGATATGTACCCAATATTTTTTCTTGATCTATATCTTTACCGTTGTTCAAGGTGACACAAAAAGTAGTGTCCGATTGTATGTTTTGTAGAATGTTCATATTGTAGGTTAAAACTGCTGGCGCCTGATATTCACCGTCGTAACCTTTAATAAGGTAGTTCCAGCTTGCCCAAGCAAGTTTCCTGACCGGTAGAACGCTATGATCAGTGTGCAGAACGACTTCGTTCTTGACATAGGATATATTCTCTAAGATTTCTGACTGAATTAAACTCGGCGATGTCAGTATGGATAGGGCCTGATCACTATGGCAAGCAAAAATAACCTCATCGAACAAATGCTCGGTACCATCCTTTAAGCAAACTAATTTCTGTTTTTCTATGTTTGTTACCGATTTTACCGGGCTGTTGAGTATTATGTTTTCCTCAAAACCAGCAATGAGTGGTTTAATGTATTCTCTAGAGCCACCCACAATGGATCGCCATTGTGGTCTGTCTGTAACATTGAGCAATCCGTGATTATTGAAAAAACGAAGAAAAAATGTAAACGGAAAAGCTTTGATATTCTGTAAACTAGATGACCATATAGCAGCACACATAGGCAATATGTAGTTGTAGGTGAACTCTTCACTAAACTGATGTTTTAGTAAAAACTCGTGAAGTGTCTCTTGTCCGTAATCAGTCTTTTCTACTGCTCCCTTTTTACATATTTTATTAAATTTGAGAATGTCTCTTACTATTCTCCAAAATTTTGGACGAAATAAATTGCGTCTCTGGGCAAATAAGCTGTTGAGTGTATTACCATTATATTCAAGGTTTTGTGCAAGGTTTTTAACACTAAAGCTCATTTCGGTGGCTTGCGATTGGACACCAATTTTATCCATTAATTTAATAAAGTTTGGATAGGTCCAATCATTAAAAACGATAAAACCTGTATCAATTGCATAATGTTTGCCGTTAACTTCAACATCTTTAGTTGCTGTATGTCCACCAATATAGTTGTTTGCTTCAAAAAGAGTAATGTCATGCTTTTGGTGGAGAAAGTGTCCACAGGTTAAGCCTGAAATGCCTGTGCCTATTATTGCAATCTTTTTACTCATTGTTGTCCTGTTATTTATCTTGTTTGTGACCAATAAAGTTAATTGATCGCTGTGTCGATTCACTAATATTCATACAATATACCTAAATGCATCATCTAGAGATCACTTAATCGGTGCGTTATATTAAAAATTCGATCTTAATTTGAGAATGTGGCGTAAGGACTTTATGAATAAAACAAAGAATTTTAATATGAATTCATCATTTGAACTCCCTTTATTTCCACTTTCGGCACATTTGTTACCTGGTGGAAGGATGTCATTGAGAATATTTGAACCCAGATATGTTCGTATGATCAAAGAAGCATGCAGCACTGATTCAGGCTTTGGTATTTGTATGGTAAATGCACAAGGAGACAAAGAAAAAAATGAGCACATTTATTCAATAGGTACCTACGCAAAAGTCATCGACTTTGATTTGCTAGATAATGGCTTGTTGGGTGTGACTGTTGAGGGACATAGATGCTTTAATATCAGAGCTATAACAAATGAGAGTGACGGATTGAGAGTGGGTCAATGTCAATGGTCAGATGTCTGGACAGCACAATCTGCAGAGCACTCAATCGCACCAATAGATGAAAGATTAATAGAAATATTTGACAAGTATCCAGAATTAAAATCGTTATACCAAACCCCAAAATTTAATGACCCGATATGGGTTATTTATCGTTGGTTAGAATTAATTCCAGTTGATGCAGAAAAAAAACAACAATTAGTACAACAAAAAGATTACTTAAAGGCTCTAAGTTTTTTAACAGAGTTAGTAGACTGATCTTTTAATCACAATAATTAGTATAAGTTACGTCGATGATTAAATGGTATAAACTTATGTTAATTGGAATATCTCAGGAAACAAAACAAATTAATTCCGTAAAGCCAATAGAATGTGCTGAAGAAATGTCTGAATATCTGAGTATTATTGCATCAGAACGCTGCAAACGTTCTTTTTCTAAGATATTTAGTTATTTTGCTCCCAGACTTCGCTCTTACGCCCTGAAGCAAATGGGCAATGAAGCTCTTGCAATGGAGCTTGTCCAAGACACTATGTCTAACGTATGGCAAAAATCACATTTATTTAATTCAGAGAAAGGTTCACCATCTACATGGATCTTTACTATTGCTAGAAATATCCGCTTCGACATGCTCAGAAAGCAAAGAAATCGCAAGGAAGATATATGTTCAGACGATCTATGGCCTGTCTTGTGTGAGCAAACACCAGACGCCAACGAGGTGTCTTTGGACCACCAAGTTACTATGGATGAAATTGGTGTCATGTTTGGTTCTTTACCAGAAAAACAAAGATTGGTGATAGAGGCAATTTATATTGATGGAAAGTCGCAACAAGAAGTTGCTAACGAGCTAGACATCCCACTTGGCACCGTAAAATCACGCACTAGGCTTGCATTGCAACGTTTAAAAGAGATGTTAAAAGATAATGATTAGTTTTCACCCCAGTTTCCAGGATTTACAATCGTTTTCTGCAGGTAATTGCGAACCAGCTTTAGCACTAATGATTTCTGCACATGTTGATATGTGTTCACAATGTCAGCAAGACTGCATTGAGATTCAATCAGAAATGGCTGGTGAATTTATAACCCAGCCATTGCAGGTACCCTCACTCAACAATCAGTATTACAACATGATGTCGAAGATTACCGACTTACCTATTTTAGACAAAATACCACCTGAGTTGAGTGATACTTCAATTGAATTAGATGGTAAATTTTTTGAACTACCCAGAGCTCTTAGACGTTACGTCAAAAACACCGGTAATTGGTCACGTCTAGTGGGCAAATTGTGGCAGGCACCGGTTGACTTAGGCGATATAGGTAAAGCTAATTTTATGTACATGGAAAAAGGTGGCCGGGTACCTGAACATACGCACAAGGGTAATGAAATGACCTTGGTTATCGATGGTCAATTTGGCGATGGTATTGCACATTATGATTGTGGAGACTTTACTGTAATGGATAATAAACATAATCATTTTCCTCACTCGGAAGCAGACGATGGTTGTTTAGTGTTTACAATAGTTGATCAACCACTGCATTTCACTTCAGGTGTTGCAAGATTATTGAATCCATTTAGTCATTTATTCTTCAAATAAAATGCAGACATAAAAAAACGCGCTCTAGCGCGTTTTTTTATGTCTGCATTTTATTAACTAATAAAACTACTGTCTGGATAGTTCAGTTTAAGTGTTTTCATTGCATTGCTTTTTAAGTCGACAAGTTGAAGCTGATCATAACACTCAACCATAATTTCAAGTGCTTCCTGAACATGTGTGGTATCAGGATAATGTTCAATTACATATCTGCCACGGTTAGCTGCTGCCACGTATGCGTCGCGACGCATATAATAACGTGCAATAATTATTTCGTATTTTGCTAAGCGACTTTTGATATGTAACATACGTTTCTGCGCATCAGCAGCATATTTACTATTTGGATACTTTTCAATCAAACGTCTAAAATCATTGAAGGCCTGACGAGAGTTACTCGGATCTCTGTCAGATCTGTCGATGCCTACTAACTCCTGAAAGATATTACTGTCCACTTCCATATTGGTTAAACCACGCATATAAATAGCGTAATCAACATCAGAATGATTGGGGTTGAGCCTGGTAAATCGGTCAATTGTCGCTAATGCTTCATCCGTTTTCCCTGTTTTGTAATAGCCATAAACAAGGTCTAATTGAACTTGATGTGACAATGGTCCAAACGGAAATCGAGAATCCAACGCACTAAGAGTCTCAGTTGCAGCGTTAAAGTTGCCAAGGCGCATTTTTTCTTTAGCATCTTCATATAGACTTTGAGCGCTTCTGTTGCGAAGGACTAGGTCGACATCTTCGTCTTCTGGAGCCGATGAACATCCAGCCACTACAACTAAAACACTGGTTAGTATAATTTTTCTTAAGTTGATTTTACTGATCATATTTCTCTTATTTACCCTCATTTCTATTTCGATTGGTTATGTATGATTCATTAGGGGTAAAAATCCGTTAGAATAGCGTTTTACCAAATCGATAACTCAAATGCATTCTACCCCAGCAAATTGGGCTATGCACATATAAATCGTTACGAAACACATTCAGGATGTTTAATACATGTCTACCGCACATGAAAAAATACAATTACAGGCAAATGTGCCTGAAAACTTATTTGGCAAACGATTAGATCAAGCTTTGGCCGAAATGTTCCCTGATTATTCAAGATCACGCATAAAAGAATGGATTTTGGCTGATTATGTAAAAGTAGATGGGCTGATACTCAACAAACCTAGAGAAAAATTGATAGGTGAGGAGCTGATTGAGATTGAGGCTAAAATTGAAACTCAAGTTCAACATAAGGGGCAAGATATTGACTTAAATATTGTGTTTGAAGATGAACATATTCTAGTTATTAACAAACCTATGAACTTAGTGGTACATCCAGGGGCTGGAAATAGTGACGGTACCGTATTGAATGCCTTGCTCAATCATGCTCCTGAAATTGCTAATGTACCTCGTGCAGGTATTGTGCATAGACTCGATAAAGATACCACTGGCTTAATGGTTGTGGCTAAAACGATCCCTGCACAAACTCATTTAGTTGAACAATTGCAGGCTAGAGAAATTAGTAGAGAATACGAGGCCGTTGTTGTTGGTACTATGGTCGCTGGTGGTTCGGTCGACGAGCCTATTGGACGTCACCCTACTAAGCGAACTAGTATGGCGGTTCGTGAGTCAGGCAAACCTGCAATGACGCATTATCGGGTAAAAGAAAAATTTAGGGCTCACACTTATATAAGATTAAAATTAGAGTCTGGTCGCACTCACCAAATTCGAGTACATATGTCGCATTTACGTTACCCTTTAGTGGGTGATCAGGCTTATGGTGGACGCCCAAGACCACCTAAAGCCTGTAATGAAAATATGGTTAACATGTTAAGAATGTTCCGCCGTCAAGCGCTACATGCAATTCAACTTGAATTGACTCATCCTGTCACAGGTGAGTGGTTAAGTTGGCAGGCTGAGTTACCAGAAGATTTTGTGGAACTTTTAGACGTATTAAGAGAAGACAAATCTGCGAACGGCAGTGGAGAAGTGTAATTTGCTTCAGCATAATTACATTCAACCTAATTGGCCAGCGCCTAATAATGTTAGAGCCTTTACTAGTTGTAGAAGTAAAGGTTTTAGTCATCCTCCTTATGATTCGTTTAATCTTGCTCAGCATGTTGGCGATGACAAATATTTAGTGAATAAAAACCGTCAACTATTACCTAATTATCAGAATTTTATCTGGCTCAATCAAACCCATAGTAACATTTGTGTCGACTTAGATATGATTGACAATGTTATAGACGGAACGCTTCAAGCCGATGCCTGTTTTTCCACCAGGAAAAGCCAAGTTTGCGCTGTTATGACCGCAGATTGCTTACCTATTTTATTGTGTGATAATCAAGGTACTTGTGTTGCGGCAGTGCATGCAGGTTGGCGAGGATTAGCAAACGGTGTGATAGAAAATACCGTGTCTAAGATGCCTATTCATGCAAATAATTTAATTGCTTGGATAGGACCAGCCATCAGTCAAAGACATTTTGAAGTAGGGAAAGAAGTAAAAGAGGCATTTATCGATTATCCACAGGCTTTTAGCCAAAAGACCGAAGAGAAATATTTTACTGATCTTTATTACATAGCTAAGCAAAAAATGTCTGATTTGGGAATTTCCCGTGTTTTTGGCGGCGAATATTGTACTTATCAACAAGCCGATTTATTTTTTTCACACCGTCGAATAACACATCAAGCCGCGAACGGGTCAAATTCTATTCCTACAACTGGCAGAATGGTCAGCGCAATTTACCTTGATTAATATTGATATTTTAAAGCTGAGGTTAATTATTAAGCTCTGTTTGTACAATAGATAAATAGTTGACTATTAATCTATATATAGCTTTACGTATGGTTAGAATTTTTATCCATGCTTTAAGTGCTGACTTTCTTCAACAGACTTGATTAGTAGGTAAATTATACCCATAACCAAGCTATGCAAAGTAGTAGCGGAAAGATTTTATGCGCTTAGATAGTTTTACCAGTAAATTTCAAACAGCCATATCAGAGGCTCAATCTTTAGTTTTAGGCCGCGATCATCAATATATAGAGCCAGTACACTTGATGACTGCCTTGCTTAATCAGCAAGGAGGATCTGTACGTCCGTTATTTGACCAAGCCAATATAAACGTTAATAGTTTACGCTCTGCATTGTCAGTGGCAGTAGATAGGTTACCAAGGGTTGAAGGAACTGGCGGAGATGTACAGCTTGGGAAAAGTACCATAATACTGCTTAATTTAAGCGATAAAATTGCACAAAAACGTAATGACGATTACATCACTTCAGAAGTGTTTGTTTTGGCAGCGCTTCAAGATAAAGGCAGTTTGGGAGAATTACTTAAACAATCTGGTGCTGATAAAGAAAAGATTGAAAAGGCCATTGAAAAAATGCGTGGAGGTCAAAAGGTTACCGATCAAAATGCAGAAGATGTTCGTCAAGCACTAGACAAATTCACCACCGATCTGACTGCCCGAGCAGAGCAGGGCAAACTAGATCCTGTCATTGGAAGGGATGATGAAATTCGGCGAACCATTCAAGTATTGCAACGCCGAACTAAAAATAACCCAGTATTAATTGGTGAGCCAGGCGTGGGTAAAACTGCTATTGCTGAAGGGTTAGCCCAGCGTATTATTAATTCTGAAGTTCCAGAAGGGTTAAAAAACAAACGTGTGTTGTCTCTTGATATGGGGTCACTAATAGCAGGTGCTAAATTTCGTGGTGAGTTTGAAGAGCGTTTAAAAGCTGTGCTTAATGAGCTTAGTAAAGAAGAAGGTCGAGTCATTCTATTCATCGATGAATTACATACTATGGTCGGTGCAGGTAAAGGCGAAGGGGCTATGGATGCTGGCAATATGCTTAAGCCTGCATTGGCAAGGGGAGAGTTACATTGTGTTGGAGCCACGACCCTAAATGAATATCGGCAACATATTGAGAAAGATGCAGCGTTGGAGCGTCGTTTTCAAAAAGTATTAGTAGAAGAACCAAGTGTGGAAGATACCATCGCAATTTTACGGGGTTTAAAAGAACGCTACGAATTGCACCACTCTGTTGAGATAACCGATCCCGCTATTGTAGCTGCAGCAACGTTATCCTGTAGATATATCAGCGATAGACAATTACCTGATAAAGCGATTGATCTTATTGACGAAGCTGCATCAAGCATTCGGTTGCAAATGGACTCCAAGCCTGAAGATATGGATAAACTTGAGAGGCGTATCATTCAGCTTAAACTAGAAGAACAAGCTTTAGCAAAGGAAAAAGATGAAGCGAGTCATAAACGTTTGGAGCTTATTGAGTTAGAGCGAGAGCAGGCCGAATACAAGTTTTCTGCTTTTGAAACAATCTGGATTGCAGAAAAACAAGCAATGCAAGGCACGCAAGCGATACGTTTCTGAGTTAGAACAAGCCAAACTCGACTTAGAAATCGCCCGCAGGGCCTCTGATCTCAGCCGTATGTCCGAATTACAATATGGCAGAATACCTGAACTTGAATCGAAACTAGAATTAGCCACCGAGTCGGAAACGCAAGAGACAACTTTGTTGAAAAACAAAGTAACTGAAAACGAAATAGCAGATGTACTATCTAAATGGACTGGCATACCTGTTTCTAAAATGCTCGAAGGCGAAAGAGCTAAGTTATTGGCAATGGAAGAGGCTGTGCATAAACGGGTGGTTGGTCAGGATGAAGCTGTCACTGCAGTTGCCAATGCTATACGCCGATCACGGGCAGGGTTATCTGATCCTAACCGTCCAATAGGTTCTTTTTTATTTTTAGGCCCAACGGGTGTGGGTAAAACAGAGCTCTGCAAAACACTGGCTAATTTTTTATTTGATACTGATGATGCCATGGTGCGAATTGACATGTCTGAATTTATGGAAAAACACTCTGTTGCGCGCATGGTAGGTGCACCTCCTGGATATGTCGGTTATGAAGAGGGAGGTTACTTAACAGAAGCTGTCAGACGTAAACCTTACTCAGTCATTTTGCTCGATGAAGTGGAAAAGGCCCATCCTGATGTGTTTAATATTTTATTACAGGTATTAGATGATGGTAGGCTAACTGATGGTCAGGGGCGAACTGTCGACTTTAAAAATACGGTGATTATTATGACCTCTAATCTTGGCTCGGATATTATTCAAGAAGTCAGCGGTGAAAATAATTATCAACAAATGAAAGGCTTAGTAATGGGGGCTGTCGGCGAGCATTTTAGACCAGAGTTTCTTAATCGAGTGGATGATATTGTGGTATTCCATCCGCTGGGTAAAGAACAGATCACAGCAATAGCTAAGATACAACTGCGATCGTTAAGAGAACGACTTGCAGATGAAGGTTATAAATTGGAGTTAAGCCTTGCTGCCTTGGAAAAAATCGCTGATGCAGGTTTTGACCCTGTTTATGGTGCAAGACCTCTGAAACGTGCAATTCAAAGTGAAATTGAAAATCCACTCGCACAGAAGATATTGGCTGGAGATTTAGGTGAAGATGGAATAGTTAAAATTGACGTAATGGGTTCAGAGATCACTATACATTAAGACAATTGGGCGTTATATATTTGATGTAATGCCACTTTTTATAATGAATTAAATACGTTTTCCAATGCAAAAATTACAAATATTACAGAGACTAGTGTGATTTTTCATCATCAACTCGTTCAGGAAAATCCGAAGACGTTTTTTAAATTTTACTTAACTTCGTTTCACTGTATTGTATTGATTGTTGTAATGTTTAGGCAATATGAAAATAAATAGCTTGTGCTTGTTTAAAGGGTACTAGACGCTCTTCATAGAGGACTAATTTAACTAAAATCTACTATGAGTTATAATACTGTCAGCACAGTTTTGGGATTTTCTGATACTGTTTTGACATCCTCAACTAACATTAATTATAAAGGTTCTGCTAGTTGCCATTTATTTTGATTCATCAAATGTTCGGCTAGGTACTCTATAAGCCAGTTGTATTTAAGCTCTTCTTCTACTGATTAACCGTAAATGTTTGTGGTTAAATTATATAGCCAAATGCTAGTTAGAAATAAGATGCTATGGTTCGAGATTTATTGTCCCATACATGAATAATCAGACCACTCCTTAAATAGAAATGCGTAAATTGATATTGTTTGTTGTGGCGACACTAGGACTAGCATTTAATGCTTAATCGTCTGGTAACTCAATAATTGACATGTTAACTGTTCATGTTCTCAAAGTTCTATTTTGCCATTCCTTCAAACTTTGGTCTTACAGTAATCTACTTAAATGAAATTAGCTTAAGATTTCTTAATTACTAGGGTAGGTAATTTATTAATTATTGGTAATAAATATATATGAGCTACACATGATATATCTTGTATAAATTTATAAAGAGGGGAAGTCTGATATTGTCATTATCTTTTGTGAAATCAGGCTTATCAGGTAATGATGGTAGTCATTTAGATTTATGTGATTTCCGTATTAATCAATCTGTAGTGATTCGCATTACTGATAGGTGATTCATAAGGGAGGCATTGGGATGTACTGCGCTATATAAGTGTTTACCTATATACTAACAACAGGTAAACACGATAAACTCAACTTATACATTAATAAGATATAAACTTTGGGATGCAAGCAATGACTGAACAGAAACGCAGGGGAATTTACCTTCTACCAAACTTATTAACCACTGCAGGTTTGTTTTCTGGATTTTTCGCCATTGTATCTTCAATGAACGGTCGTTTTGAAGCAGCCGCAGTTGCCATATTTGTGGCAATGATCTTTGATGGGTTAGATGGGCGTGTTGCTAGGATGACCAATACCCAGAGTGAGTTTGGCGCTGAGTATGACTCTATGGCGGATATGGTTTCTTTTGGGGGTGGCACCTGCAATTGTAGCTTATAACTGGGGATTGACCGGATTAGGTAAAATTGGCTGGCTTGCCGCTTTTATCTATGTAGCAGCTGCTGCATTAAGACTTGCACGCTTTAATACGCAAATAGGCATAGCTGATAATAGGTATTTTCAAGGTCTCGCTAGTCCTGCTGCTGCTGCACTAGTCGCTGGATTGATATGGGTAGGAGTAGAATACGATATAAATGGTCAAGACTATGGGATCATAGTCGCTATCATCACAGGGGTAGCAGGCTTATTAATGGTAAGTAACTTTAAATACAACTCGTTCAAAGAATTAAATTTGCATGGCAAAGTACCTTTTGTTGCCCTGTTGATTATCATGCTGATTTTTGTGGTGGTCGCAACTGAACCTGCTTTAGTTCTTTTTATAGTGTTTGCCTTATATGCGTTGGCAGGTCCAATCAATACTTTTAGAACAGTTGATAAACTAAGGATCGAAGATGTAGTTGGAGATGCCAAAGAACATGATGAAGAATGCCAAAATGGAGAAGATAAAAATACAGAAGATAAATAGGTATCTCGGTATTTAAAAAGGGTATTTGTATTATAAATTGTTAGTATTGTAAGGTTTTAACTTGCTATAAAAAACTATAGACAATAAGAACTATTTTAAAAGGCATTCACTTAGTTGAATGCTTTTTTTATGGTTTAAACCCAAAATTCCCTTTAGTAAAAAAGT
>NZ_CALSOK010000017.1:0-112796 GCF_943787955.1 uncultured Paraglaciecola sp. | reverse complement strand
TTTGGATAAGCACTGTTTGGTGATTTGATACTTTAATGCCATTCACTTTGAAAAATGACTTTGCAGTGATACTGACGTCAGCTGAAAATTGAGTGATATTTTGTTTTTCAGTTTATGTAAGACTATGTGCTATTAACGTTGAGCCTATACCTTGTTCCTGATAGCAGTAATGGCATAAGAAATGGTCGATATTACCACTTGGTTGTAAATCACTGTAACCCACAATTTTTTCTTTAACGTACACGTAAGAGCTGAGTATAGCTAGCTTGTTAATCCACAAGAATTTGTCAAATAATGCAGGTGCCCAAGTGTCTAATTGCTTATGAGAGTGATAGTGAGCATTAACATGATGCACGGTTTGATTGAAAAGTTGCCATATTTCATGTTATTCACCAAGATGATGCTCAGTTATTTTTATTGATAATTTTACCTAAAGTCAGGACAGTAAAATGCCTCATTGTGTTATTGAATATTCTAAAAAAATAGAAAATGTTTTGCCTATTAATGACTGACTGAGTGAGTGAGTGCGTGTGGTGCACAGTAGCGTATTTGCATCGGGATTATTCGAAGAAGCTTCTATTAATTCGCGTGCAATTGAATTTGCTTATTATCAAACAGGTTTATCCGATACGTCCTTTATTCACATCACATTGAAAATATTGCAGGGTAGAAATCATCAACAGAAAAAAGACCTGACCAAGTTAGTATTGGATAAAATCAGTGAAATTATAGCACGACCTCTTTCACTATCTGTTGAAGTCATGGATGTTGAGAAAGTGAGCTACAAAAAAAATAGTGATTCAGTGAGGCTGTTTAAAAAGGCTGTTGAACCTAGATTAAGACTCTCGTAACTTCTGTTTAAAAATTTTGCCACTGTCTTCCCTTGGGAGTTTCTGATGTATATCGAGCTTTCTAGGAAATTTAAAACGAGCCAGTTTGCTATCTAAATATTCATGCATTTGCTCAAGTGTGATTATTTTTCCTGGTTGACATTGTACAGCAGCCACAACCATCTCTCCGAACTCAGGATGGGGTGACCCATAGATAGCACAGTCGACTATGTCATTCATTTGGATTAATACGGACTCTATTTCGAGTGGAAAGATATTCGCGCCACCTGAGATAATCATGTCTTTTTGACGGTCATTAATAAATAAATATCCCTCCTCATCTAAAAAACCAATATCACCTACCGAAATATAGTTTTGATAAGTATATTCGCTGCTATCACCGTCAAAATTGGTGTAATCAAATTTACCAAACATAGGTAAGTCGACATATATTAATCCTGATTGTTGTGTGCCTAATTCTTGTTTATTTTCATTCAATATTTTGATTGCGCCACCTGCAACTACCTTACCTACTGACCCGGGTTTCTCTAATGCCTCAGAGGATGATATTAAGGTCATGAACCCAATTTCGCTCGCCCCGTATGACTCATAAAATATTGGACCAAACCACTCTATCATGGCTTTTTTTATATCTGCCGGACAAGGTGAACCAGTGGAAAGTGCATATTTTAGTGAGCCCAAGTTATATTGTTCACGAATAGTTTGCGGTAATTTTAATAATCTAATCATCATAGTAGGTACGATATAAATATGTGTGATGTTGTATTTGTCTATTGCGGCCAGAAAGTGTTCAGGATCAAATTTAGTCGAAATATAAATATCCACGTCTGATGCTGCTAGGCTGCAGAGGGTTAATGTATTTGGAGCACTATGGTAAATAGGCGCAGCAAGATAAAATCGGTCATTTTTGGTTAATTGCATTAAGGAACGTGATAGGCCTTGGTACACAATATATTTATCAGTATCGCCGTCTTGTGCCCTGCGTTTAATGCCTTTGGGTCTACCAGTACTGCCAGATGTATAGGCGAACATACCTTTAAAGGGTTTAGGTTGAGTATCAATTTGCACGGCTGCTTGCAATGCTAACTCAAGATCCAAGGCTATGTCAGATGCACTGCTGCGTGCGTTAACATCAATTTGATAACTTTCTGCAACTTCTGGTGGTGTGGGAAAAGTGGTAAGCAATACCTTTGGCAAATTTTTTTCATTAAGCTGGTGAGCTAGATCTTTATGTGCAATCAATACTTTTGCACCAGAGTCTTCAATAATGTGTTCAATTTCAGTGGCAACAGAATGCCAGTTCAGAGGCACAAAGTAGCTGCCTAAGTATCGACAAGCTTGAATGACTTCAAGGTATTTAACATCGTTACGCATTAAAACAGCAACAGTATCACCTTGACCAATGCCTTGTGTTTGTAATGTTGCGGCTAACTTTTTCGATCTACTTTCAAAGTCAAGTCTAAGAGTTAGGTTACCGTTTAAATACAAATTACCGAGCATTTTTCACTCCAAATATTGTGTTGATGTTGACTATTTTTTACCATTAAAAATTTATGAATTTTAAGCCTTATTGGCTATTGACACTTTGTACTAATGTTCAATATTAGTACTGAGACGTTTATTTATAATAAGTCACCCAAAATAAGAAGCCTAACATATTCAATTTGGCAAATGCCAATTCACAATAGAGACTGGCTGACGTAACGTAACGTAACGTAACGAAACGCGACGTAACGTGACTGTCATTGTTGCACTCGTGACTTATATGAGTGAGTATAAATTTTGTTTGGGTTAGATAAGTTGGAAAAGGATTAAAAATGGATGCAAAATTTCGGCAATTGATCGAACTCAGTGCTGGAGAATTTGAACACGTAAATGGTCTGCTCATTGCTCATCTTGAAGGTACAAGGTGTCTTTTGAAGGCTTGGAATGCATCCAAAGTGTTACAAGATGCTGGGTTATATCATGCTGCTTATGGCACATCTGCTTTTGCACAAAACGTATTTGAGTTATCAAAAAGAGAAGAAGTGGCAGTGGTAATTGGTAATGATGCCGAAAATATCGTTTACCATTACTGTGCTTGTGACAGACATGCTTTTTTTGCTCAGTTTGGGCTGGTCGACACACCTGTATTTTATAACCACATAACATCTAAAAAATCAGCTGTATCCTTTGAGATGTTGCAAAATTTATGTGAACTTATCGCCGCCAACGAAACTGAGATTGCCATAAATAACTCAAACTTTGTTGCCCAACATGGTGCTGAGCTCGTGGATTTATTTCGCCGCATGCAAACGTTTTTAAGCTCCAACGCTCAGCGAAAAATTCACCATGTGTTTGCATCTCACTTTTAAGAAATTGTCTTGATTGGCCTTGCCAACCAACTCTAGCCATACTTTTTGTACATAACTATTAAATTGCCTACCTGGATTTACTTATTCCTGAAAAAAGTGGCTTAGGTATGATATTTTTTTGCTTATTAAAGTGGATAAAATAAATCTGTTTGACTATAAAATTTATGAAGAAGGCTCAAACATTAAACCAATTGTTGAATTTTATCGAATCAGCGGTGAATATGACTATCTGTTCAAAGTAGTAGTGGCAGACATGCAAGCCTCTGATATATTTATAAAATTAGTTAATGGTGTAGATTTATCTAATATTGCATCACGATTAGCTTTTGAACAAATTAAGTACACGACTGCTTTACCTGTATAGTGTTTCTCGTATAGGCTTAAACCTGTTTAAAGCCTATTTAAAACCTAATAAAAAACGTGTCATCAAAATAAGGTTCGTGTATGCATTGGTATTCTATTTTACCTCCTATTATTGCCATTATTATTGCCTTTTGGCGTAAAGAAGTCATTTTGGCTTTATTGGCGGCTATCCTGTCAGCTGAGTATTTGCTCGCTTATCAAAATAAAACCGAAATATTCTTTACCGGTACCATTGGCTCGGTAGAGCGGGTGATTGAAATTGTTACCTCTGCGGGGAATAGTCGTATTTTGTTATTTAGCGTCTTGATTGGGGCGATGCTAGCTTATATGCGTTATTCAGGTGGAGTAGCTGCCACAGTCGAAATGTTGATCAACAAAGGCGTGGCTAAAAGTAAAAAGCAGGTAGGTTTACTCACCATGTTTACCGGTATTGTGGTGTTTATTGAATCGAACCTCAGTGTGCTGGCCTCAGGTATTTTAGCCCGAGGATTATTCGATAAGTTTAACATGAGCCGCGCAAGGTTGGCTTATATTATCGACAGTACTAGTGCCCCTATTTGTATCCTGATTTTGCTCAATGGCTGGGGCGCATTTATCCTTGCTCTGCTGAGCAACTATGAATTTGAGCAAAGCGCAGTGTCCGTTTTATGGGGCACAGTACCCCTAAATTTTTATGCGATTATTGCCTTGGCTCTAGTGTTATATACGATATTGGCCGACAAAGTTCATGGGCCTATGAAAGAGGCGGAAAAAAACTTAGTCAAGTTGGAAGGGGAGCAGATTGTTATCCCAGCTAGCAAGGCGCGTTTTATGATATTGCCTCTGGCAAGTATGATTTTATCCATGATTGGTTTTATGTTATGGACAGGAAACGGTGATCTGGCAGATGGAAATGGTAGTAAATCTGTACTTTACGCAACCTTGTTGGCGTGTTTTGTTGCTTATATTTTATTGTTAAGTTCAAAACAATACACTCATAAAGAATTAGTCGATACGGGTTTCAAAGGTATGGGTGAAATATTACCATTGGTGACGATAGTCTTGTTTTCGTTAACACTAGGGGCGAGTTTAAAAGAACTCGGTACGGGGGGGTTTGTGGCCGGGATGGTGGGAGATTATTTACCTATCAGTTTGATAGTGCCGGTGCTTTTTTTAGCAGGAGCCATGATGTCTTTTAGTACAGGGACTTCTTGGGGCACTTTTGCGATACTTATTCCAATAGGGGTGCCATTGATCCAAACACTTGGATTGCCGCCCTCACTGGTAATAGCTGCTATTTTAGGAGGGGGAGTCTTTGGTGACCATTGTTCTCCTATTTCTGACACCACTGCGGTATCTTCAATCGCTTCAGGTTGTGACTTATTGACCCATGTACGCACCCAAATGCCTTATGCGCTGTTTGGTGGCGTTTTAGCTTTTGTTGGATATTTTATCGCTAGTTTAATAATGATTTAAACTTTAAGGAAACAATGATGCCTATTGAAACAACATCAAGAAGAATTATGGGCCACGTTCTTCTTACACTAATGAGTGTAACTCTTTTTGCATGCTCTGAGCAGGTTGATGAAGCACAATTTACCTCCCTTGCACCCCTTGCACCCCTTTCATCCACACCCGTGTTCAAACAAGCAGCGGTGGCGATGCCTGATAGTTTCAGCGCAGACATAGCCAAAGATATTTTACAAAGAGGGGGTAACGCGGTAGATGCTGCTATTGCTGCGCAATTTGTCTTAGCTGTGACCTTACCTGAAGCAGGTAATATTGGTGGGGGTGGTTTTATGCTGGTATATAAAGACAAAAAAAGTGACTTTATTGATTACCGCGAACAAGCGCCCTTATCAGCTCATAGGGATATGTATTTGGACAAAAACGGTGACGTTATCCCTTATCAGTCGTTAATAGGTGTTTTGTCATCTGGCGTGCCTGGCACTGTAGCAGGTATGTGGTTAGCCCATGAAAAATATGGCACTTTGCCATGGAAAGAACTGGTCCAGCCAGCTTTTAATCTAGCAGAGAAAGGATTTAAGGTTCACCCCAAACTTGCACAATCCATTGAAAGGCATATAGCTAAATTAGAAAAACGTGGTTTTGACGTGAATTTCAAAGATTATTTCGCTGCAGCAAAAGCAAATGAGGTATTTCAACAATTAGAATTGGCCGACACCCTAAAACGTATTCGTGATCAAGGGCGAGACGGTTTTTATAAAGGTCAAACAGCAAAAATAATCAGCGATTTTATGCGTCAGAAAAACGGCTTGGTGACTGAACAAGATTTATTATCTTATGAAGCGAAGTCACGAGAACCTCTGAGTGCTAAATGGCGAGAATATCAATTACTCACTTCACCGCCACCCAGTTCTGGAGGCATTGCTATTATACAATGGTTAAAAATGTATGATCTATTAACTCGAGATCAAGAAAAACTTACCCACAACTCTGCCCCGTACCTGCATTTATTATCAGAAATTGGTAAGCGAGTATTTGCTGATCGTGCCGAATACCTTGGTGATCCCGACTTTGTCGACGTTCCCGTTGATAGTTTAATTGGTGATGAATATATCGCGATGCGCAGTCAAACGGTATCCAGAGATAAGATTTCAGTGACGGAATGGGTTAAACCAGGGCTAAAAGAAAGCGAAGAAACCACGCATTTTTCTATTATGGATAAATGGGGCAATGCAGTATCGAACACCACCACTATTAATCTTGGATATGGCAGCAGTGTGGTAGTGCAGGGGGCAGGATTTTTATTAAACGATGAAATGGATGACTTTAGTTCTAAACCGGGGGTTGCCAACGTATTTGGTGCCGTAGGTGGTCAAGCCAACGAAATTCAACCCAAAAAGCGTATGTTGTCTTCTATGACGCCAAGCATGGTCTTAAAAAATGGTGAGGTAACCTTTATAACTGGCTCGCCTGGTGGAACCACTATTATAAGCTCAGTGTATCTGTCTATTCTAAATGCCTTGGAGTTTTCTATGAGTGCAGAAGATGTAGTCAACACACCTCGGTTCCATCATCAACTCTTGCCAAAAAATGTAATTCGTTACCATGACGGAATCGATCTTGCTGTGATTTCTGAATTAGAAAAAATGGGTTACACCATGAGTAGCGTCCGTTTTGGTGATATGCAGGTTATTGTGAATATAGACGGTAAAATTGATGCCGCTTCAGAGGCAAATGGTCGTGGAAAATCAATTGTGTTCTAGCACCTTAAATGAACTATTATTTTTGTCATGCAGATATGGCTACCACCGATAGGGTTGATTAGATTAATCAATGATTGGCATTTGTATTCCTATAAAAAAGTGATTTTATACATCAGCTATTGATAATATTGACAATTAATTTTGGCTTTATGTTCTATTTATTTAAGGGGGAAGGATATGTCTAACAAAAAGATATTTTGGATTGATTTTGTCATTTTTTCATGTCGGGTGATTTGCTTTTGCAAAACACGTTAACAAATGTTGATGCATCTAAAATTCCAGCTTGATTTTACATTGTCATGAAGATAAGGCGTTAGAAAGTGGTCTTGTGTTTAATGAAACATCAACACGTTAATTATTGCTCAGGGAATACTCCTGAACTCTTTTTTGGGTGGGGTGGGGGGTAATCGTTATTCTGTTTTTGTTCATTTCTAGACAAATTTAACTAGAAAGAAACATCGGAAACAATTATTGTAAAGAAATATAGAGTAGATACAAAATTTCCTATGCCCCTTATTTTGAAAACTTTGTTTTTTGTCTTTTTATTTATTAGTTATTCACAACGTGTTTTAGCGGACAATATCGACGATTTTATTCAAAGTATCCAAGTGGCGACTTATGACTGTCCCGATGATAAATTTATGCGACAAGTCAATGAATACTTAAGGTCGCGAAGTGTTTTACAGGAACAGCTTATCAAGTTTACAGTGCACAAATCGCATTGGTTGATCTGTGTTGGTAAGAATGATGAAGCGCAAATTATACTTGAAAACCTGCTGTCAGATCCTCTGATGGACAAAAACTCTCAGAGCTATGCCAATGTGCATTACCAATTAGGCTTTATTTTTGATGTGCAAGAAAAGCCAGAAAAATGTGACTTTTATCGCAAGTCTGAGCAACTGGCTAAGAATAAATTTAATGATATTTATTTAAGCTCTCAGTTAGGCATTATCAATGTTTGTGAGAATGTTGATAATGTTGGCGTCAAACTTGGGCGTTTATTTTTATTACTCAAATCCAACTTATTGAAGGATGATCAGAAGGCGCTGGCGCATATTCATAATAATATTGGCTTATTATATAGTTCTATTGGTCAACGGTCACTTGCTGCAGATGCGTATCAAAAATCTTACCAGATTGGTTTAAATGTATATGATGAGAAGCATCAACTTAATACCTTAATCAGTATTATTACCGCTCATTCTGGCGGTGGTGATTATGAGAAAGCAAAATTGATGATTGATGAGTTAGGTAAGCGTAACTTGACAGTTAACACACCCTTGAGTAATAGCTTGTTTCATTTTGCCCAAAGTCGCCAAGCATATCGTACAAACGATTATGAGTCTTTACGTAAGAGTTTGCGGAGTTGGGATGTATTCCTAAAGCAAACGTCTAACCAGACTATGCAGATTTTATATGAATTGTATGTTGCTTCGCTGTGTTTATATGATGAAGACAAAGCATGTGTTAATGACTTTTTACAAAAACAAAATGCTTCAACTTCAGCTATGCCTGCTAGGTTGTCTAAACATCTTTATTATATTGCTTTTTTAGTGAAAGCTAACTTGTTTTTGGGAAATATTGAAGCGGCGCAAATTAGTTTTGACAACTACTCTTCCATCTCGTTAGAGAAGATAAAAAAACAACAGGCATCAGCCCGTGTTCTGGGGGTGGCCAATTTTAACAATGAGATTATGGGCTTAGAAACCAGTTCAGCCAACGCTAAAGAGCAGCGTTTACAAGTCATTTTATTAGCATGTATCATCATTTTAGGTTTAATAGTTCTGGGATATCTATTTTGGGTCAGAGGTTATCTTCGCAAGTTAGCCTCTGACCCTATTACAGGGCTGTCTAATGAACCCTCGGTATTAGCAATAATTAAAAAGGTAAAAGTACCCAAAGATACCAAGGTTAACTTACTGGCATTATTCGATGTTAATAACTTTACTTCCGTTAATGTTAAATATGGTCACAAGGCGGGTGAACTAGCTCTGAAACAAGTCGCTGATTGTCTAAAGCAGGTAACCAGAGAAAAAGATATCGTTGGGCGTGTTGGTGCCGATCAATTTATAGTTTGTTTGGTGAATATTGAAGAGTTGGTAGCCAATGAACTATTATCAAGATTTCAAAGAGCTCTAGACGATTTAAGGTTAAGGGTAAACAGTGAAAAAACGGTTGAAATTCACTCTAGTATGCATGTATACCGTTCAGCTAACAGTCTATCTGATGTCGATGATGTTTTAGCTGAAATTCGGAGTGTTTTGCGTAAAGCATGATAAATTTTATTTCTGCCATCAATGAGTTTATAAACCTCTCACAATGAAACTGTTACTTCCTCTTAAATATTACGATGATGCTGGAAGAGTAAAGCCTGCTGTAGCTTTATATGTGTGTATCGCATTTTTATCCAGAAGTTTGATGATATTAATTGGCTCGGTTTCAGTGAGAGAAAATAGTGACCAAATGTTGGCACTATTTTACCCTGAAAAACAATACCTTTATATTAGCCTCGCCATTGCCTTTCCCGCTTTTCTGGCGTTGCTTCTTTTGGGATTTAGAGAAGAAATTTGGAAAGCAGATAGGTGTTGGATATTTTCTTGTATCAAACCATTATTAATTTTTTCTGTATTAGCTGATTTAGGCTTACATATTATGTTGGCGAAAATAGGGTATTGGCAATTCTCATGGTTAATTGCTTTTACATTGTTTCTTGATTTACTAACTTTGTATTTTTTGGTTAAAGATAAACACACTCAAATGATGTTAATGGATTGGAAAAAACCTTCTCATATAGGGCCAAAAGCCAAACCATTACCATAAAATATCAGGGCTTAGCGCTTAATGCAGATTGTTGGCTAGTGCTTGTTCGAAATAACTTTGACACTGATTTTGCTATCATTGACTAAACGTTGGTAACAAATACCAGCAAATGCATAAGTGTTGCCTGCATAATTCAATACTACATAAGGTGCACTAGGGTCGGAATCATCATAAGCCCAGTTGCCACCTACTTTATTGCGAAAAATCTCACCTATGTAAGCACCATATATATTACAAATGGTAAACACAGCGCTTTCTTCTAATGCCTGATCTTTATATCGGCCTAACCAGCTTAAAATAACATCATCCACCAGATCAATGCTTTGCTCAGAGCCATCCAAGGTAAGATTGAACTCTTCTTTGGTGGTGGTTACCGCGTTCTGTGAGCTGTCTATCATTAAATCTGTCAGTTCTGCTGATGTCATTTGCATATACTGTCTCCCATAGCCTTTGAGGGATCAATTGTGTTGCTTATTAAGTGATTTGTCGATTAGAAATAATTTTGTTGAAGTAACCTTGATTATTTTAGTTGATCTGATGGCTGTTGTTTTCGTAAATATAAGTCAACATAAATATAGGTGTTCTACTTTTGAAGTATTCTTTCATTTTGCCACTTTCGGCACTCATTGCGTTGTGTCTGTTATCTTTTTTAGTAACATATGAGGTGATCCCTTCAGGTTTAGAGCTATTGAAGAGCTTGCAAACACGTTTTGATAGCTACTTCTATTTACTTATTTTATTCATCATTTTGTTAGAATCTATTGTTTATGTTGGTTTCTACTTCCCAGGACAGTTTTTTGCTGTGGTGTTGGTTGTTTTATCTAAACCCCAGCCCCATGATATACTTTTTTTAACTTTAGCAATGGTGGTAGCAGCGACATTAGGATCATGCGTTAACTACTTTTTAGGCAGAAACTTTGGTGATGTCAAGAAACATCAACCTAATCTATCAGTAAAAAGTTTATTAGTGGCTATGATACACATCAATTCTTTGGCATTTTATATGTTTAGCCAAGGCGTAAATCACAAATCATCAAAGGTCGTATTGTGGGCGGGTCTGCTCAATTTACCTTATTATTTATTACTTATCTGGGGAACGTCAGTATTAAGTGAGCAAGTTATGCAGATGGCAGAAAACACCTGGTTTTTAGCAATAGCTGTCAGTGTTTGGTTGGGTATAGCGTTGTTTATCGATTATAAAAATTTTAGAGCGACGATCTCGAATCTTTAACTTGATTATTATATTTACTGATTAACTTTTGTATTACTCTTGCGCAAGCCACAAAACCAAAGGTTGCTGTCACCGCTACTGCTGCCCCCAAACCATTATTACAGTCTAACTTGACACTACCATCTGTCAGATTTTTTTTCGAACAAACGCTACCATCAGCTTGTGGGTAAAGAATTTGTTCGGTGGAGTAAACACAATCAATGCCAAAACGTCGTTTGGTGTTAGTACTAAAATTATAAAACCTTCTCAGTTCGGAACGTAACTTTGCCGCCAAAGGGTCTTGGATAGTTTTACTGAGATCAGTCACTGCAACTTGGGTGGGATCAATCTGCCCGCCCGCTCCTCCAATAGTAATGATAGGGATCTTATTACGTTTACAATGGGCTACCATGGCCGCTTTAGCTTTTATACTATCAGTGGCGTCCACAACGTAATCATATGTTGAATTTAGTAATTCTGAAACGTTATCTGGCGTCACAAAGTCCTCAATCTGACGGACCTGACAGACTGGATTTATTTGCATAACTCTCTGAGCCATAGCTGCGATTTTTGCTACACCTACCGTATCTTGAAGCGCATGGATTTGTCTGTTGGTATTAGTGATACAGATGTCATCCAAGTCAATCAGAGTTATTTGGCCAAGTGCCGTTCTTGCTAACCCTTCGGCCACCCAAGAACCTACGCCTCCAATACCAACCACACATACATGTGATTGGCGTAAAACATCTGTCCCTGACATTCCATACAGGCGTTGGGTGCCACCAAAGCGTTGATCTGTTACTTGTTTCTGATCCATAAACTCACATCAATATAATTTTCAAAAGGATTATATCAGTGGCATGGCTTATATCCCAATGCATAAACGTATCTTTTTCAGTCATACTTTTATTTAATTGAATTATTAGGATATAGGAGTTCTTTGATGTTCTTGATTGAATAACTAACTAAGCTTTAATACTATTAAGCCACATATACTCGCAGCAATTTTTATGATGTTATAATTTCAGCATAATCAAAAAGGAAGGTGTGATGAAACCTGTTGTTTTAGCCGGTGGAAGTGGTAGCCGTTTATGGCCTAAATCGAGAGCAGCTTTACCAAAGCAGTTTTTAAGTCTGACCAGTGACTTGACTATGTTGCAAGACACCATTGCAAGATTAGAAGGCACAAATGCTGACCAGCCAATAGTTATTTGTAATGATGCTCATCGTTTTTTAGTGGCAGAGCAGCTTCGTCAACAAGATATACAACACGGCGGTATATTACTCGAACCTATGGGGCGTAATACCGCACCTGCTATTGCTTTGGCTGCTTTGCATGCATCCCTAAATGGTGAAGACCCTATTCTACTTATTTTAGCTGCTGACCATCTAATTAATGATGCACCTGAATTTCATAAAGTCATCACTCAGGCAGAAGTGTTAGCCAAACAAGGTAAACTGGTCACTTTTGGTATTGTGCCAGATGCGGCGCATACGGGTTACGGTTACATTAAACGTGGTGACAAGGTTGCCAGTGAAGATGTAGGTTTTGATGTGGCGAGCTTTGTCGAAAAGCCAGATTTAGTTACCGCACAACAATATGTCGACTCTGGTGAGTTTTATTGGAACAGCGGCATGTTTATGTTTAAAGCCAGTCGTTACCTACAAGAACTTGAAAAATATGCACCTGACATGTTGGCCATCTGTAAAAAAGCCATCGCTTCTGAATCCACTGATTTGGAATTTGTACGAGTAGATGCCAAAGTATTCGTCACTTGCCCTGATGATTCTATCGATTATGCCGTCATGGAAAAAACAGATTCTGCCTGTGTCGTGCCGCTTGACGCAGGTTGGAATGATGTAGGCAGTTGGTCTTCACTATGGGAAACGGCCAAGCATAAAGATGCACAAAATAACGTGGTCATTGGCGATGCTATTCTTGATGGAGTCACTAATAGTTATATCAATTCAGAACAACGCCTTATCTCTGTAGTGGGATTAGATGATGTTGTGGTTGTTGAAACCAAAGATGCAGTGCTGGTGGCACACAAAGACAAAGTGCAAAATATCAAAAATGTGGTGAATCAACTTAAAGCAGAACATCGCCCTGAGTGGGAGTTCCACTGCGAAGTATTCAGACCTTGGGGCAGTTATGACTCTATTGATAACGGCGAGCGTTTTCAAGTCAAACGCATCACGGTAAAACCGGGTGAAAAACTTTCAGTGCAAATGCATCACCATAGAGCTGAGCATTGGATAGTGGTCTCAGGCACGGCAAAAGTCACCAATGGTGAACAGACTTTGTTGTTATCAGAGAATCAATCAACGTATATTCCAATAGGTGTGATACATGCGCTTGAAAATCCCGGTCGTATTCCGCTGGAACTGATTGAAGTCCAATCAGGCTCCTATTTAGGTGAAGATGATATTGTACGTTTTTCAGACCGTTACGGGCGTGTAGAGGCTAAATAGGCGCAGTTAATATTGAATTTAAAATAAGAGAATGTATGAAAATCACATGTTTTAAAGCGTACGACATACGCGGTAAATTAATCGAACAACTCGACGAACAAGTGGCCTATCGAATTGGACGTGCCTTTGCAGAATATATGCTTGCTAAAACGGTCGTAGTAGGGGGCGATGTGAGATTAACCTCCCAGCCGCTTAAACTGGCGCTAGCATCAGGGCTAATCGACGGAGGTGCGACAGTGACCGATTTAGGCATGACAGGCACTGAAGAGATTTATTTTGGCACTAAATACCTGGGGATGGATGGTGGTATTGAAGTCACCGCTAGCCATAATCCCATTGATTATAATGGCATGAAATTAGTTAAAACTGACTCTAGGCCCGTCAGTGGCGATACGGGGTTGTTTGCTATTCGTGATTTGGCCGAAACTTATGCACAAGATGACGTTCAAACTAGGCTTGAATTTTATTCCAATGGTCTGGTCAGTGAACAAGCCTTTATTCAAGGTCAGGCATCAGTTGACACCAATAAACTCAAGGCCACTGGGCAATATAGCCTACTAGACAATATGCAGCCTTATGTGGCGCATATGCTGTCTTATGTTGATACAGCTAACATTACTCCCATAAAGTTGGTTGTTAATGCCGGTAACGGTGCTGCAGGTGACGCATTAGATGCCATCCAAAGTGCATTAGAAACGGCCAATGTGCCAGTTGAATTTATTAAGGTGCATCATCAACCCGATGGCACCTTTCCAAACGGTATTCCTAATCCTTTACTATTAGAGAGTAGGGCAGATACCGCGAATGCGGTGGTTGCACATTCAGCGAATATGGGTATTGCGTGGGATGGGGATTTCGATCGTTGTTTCTTGTTCGACGAAAAAGGGGATTTTGTCGAAGGTTATTATATTGTGGGTTTATTAGCGAAAGCCTTTTTAGATAAAAAACCCGGCTCAAAAATCATTTATGACCCAAGGGTGTATTGGAATACCGAAGATATTGTTCTAAAAGCGGGCGGTATCCCCATAAAAAGTAAAACCGGTCATGCTTTTATCAAAGAGCGTATGCGCGCAGATGATGCGATTTATGGGGGGGAAATGAGTGCGCACCATTATTTCCGTGATTTTGCTTATTGTGATTCTGGCATGATCCCATGGTTATTAGTGACAGAATTGTTGTGTACCACACAAAAACCTTTATCCCAGTTAGTTAAAGAGCGTATTGCTGCTTTTCCCTCTTCAGGTGAAATCAACAGTACTCTGGTGGACCCTGACGCGTCCATTAAAGCTGTACTGGATAAATATGAATCCAGTGCAACTTTGGTGGATTACACCGATGGTATTGGCTTGGAGTTTGAAAATTGGCGCTTTAACTTACGCAAATCGAACACCGAACCAGTGGTTAGACTTAACGTTGAGTCCAGAGCCGATATTGTTTTAATGGAACAGAAAACCAAGGAATTATTGGCACTGCTGAAATAACCTTTTATATGTTTCTTTTGATTGGTGTACAAAGCTAATAAACTCGCCAATTGCCGAGTTTATTATTTAGGTGTTAATTGCCATTAAGCTGTTTTTCTACGTCTATACCAAATACCCATTATTCCTAGGCCTATTAAGGCTAATGCTGAAGGTTCAGGGACGGGGGGTAGTACCACTCCCAGGTGGTTTTTTGGTGATAGTCACGTTACAAGGCGTCTTTTCATTGCCTCCTATACCGTCCCCATCATCATTACAAGGGACCTTAGGATTTGAAGCGTGTAAGTCATCTAATGATACCAGCACGAAACCATTACCAGCTTCAGGGGTATCTACATCATTGTTAACCCCAAAATTTTTGGGTAATAGACTCGTAATATCAAATCCATCACCAAATAAGTTACCGGAAATTTCTACTTCAATTCCGAAGTTGAAATCCCAAGTCTTTTCGTCGGTAAAAATATCGTTTCTTGATTCAACAGCAAGTTCATAGCATGCCTCTGCACTACTAGTCCTCATCGCTGGTAGACCCATTACCACATTTCACTGTTTTAGGTGACCGGTCATAAAAGTCTCCTAGCGAACCAAAAAAATCTCCATCGTTTAATAAACTGGCGTTATAGTTTAAGGAAGATAAAAAAGAAATTGATAGGCCGTTGTCGGTAACTGCGATTTGATTGGGGGGGGAGGTATCAGTGTTTAAGGAAAGCTTAACATCGTTGACTTTATTCTCTTCAACTCCCTTTCTCTCTCTTTCAATTTTATCTGAGTCGGTAAGACCTGGTATTTTTGGGTCAAACGTTAGCTTTTGGACACCATTGTCACTTGCAAATGACAGGGTGAAGTATTCACTTTTCATCGCTTTTTCTGCGTTTTCTTGTTTTGAGCCTTCCCAGCCGACTAAATAATCATTAGCATCACCAGAACCAGAATCTGTCGTATAAACTATCTTTGATTGCTTGCTCGGCTGCTTTACCTGCCGCTTTCTTTCCATCTTCACATGAATTTTTGCATTTGCCGTCAACGCTGTTAGCATCTTTATATTGACTCTCGGCCTCTTTTTTAGCTGTTTTGGCTTCCTGTTCACATGTTTTACTACAGTCACCTGACTTAGCGCTCTCTGCATAAGACAAATCTTTAAAACCTAACGGATGAGCAATATACAGGTATTGTTTACCATTGTGAGTTGAAAACGCTAATGTGCCCCCTTCAGCTTTTTTTACGTTGCCTAGATCATAATCAATAGCAAAGGCTATGTCATATTCGCTCTCCACATAGAGACCATCATAGCTGAACTCGGTCGCCGCCTGTGTTGATAAGCTACATAACCCCGCTACTGCGGTAACCAATAATTTTTTCTTTAACATTATACTACTCACCAAATATTAAATTACTAAATAAAATCTAACTTACACTGTGAATGCAAAAAAAATACCATTATTTAACTACTTGTATTTAATCATTTTTTTATTGCAATCTACATTAAGTGTAAAAAAAACCGACGGTCTGAGTGTTTTTTTACCTGATGTTGTAAAGTTATCATTTGTGTTGTTTTAATAAATTAATGCCAAATGATAGTTTCAATATCCGTTGCTTATATTGAATTCATTAATGCTTGTGCTAAGTCTTTTTCAGCAAAAGGTAACTCGGTAGTCAGTACTTTTTTAAGCTCCTGTCTTGCGGCTTCAAGTTGTCCTGATTTAACTAGGTTGTAAGCAATATGATATTGAATACTAGGGTGATTAGAGTTCATGGAAAACGCCTCTCTCAATAAATCTAAGCCTTCTATGTATTGACCTTGCTGCGTCAATATCCATCCTTTTGTATCAATAAATATTGGATTAGATTGATTAATTTCTAGGGCGTTGTTTATAAAACTCATCGCTGTGTTTGGGTCACTGAGAGTCAACATACTGGCCAAATTATTGTAGATATATTCAATTCGAGGCAGTTGTGCTACTTTTTCTAGGACTAAGTAGTGTTGTTTAGCGAGGTAAAGTGTCTCCTTGGTAATAAAAAAAGTCCGCTAAAATATGCCGATGAAAATATGCTGTAGGATATTTGTCGATGATGCCTTCTAGGGTGCTAACAAATTTATCAGTACCCATGTTTTTGTCTTTTGCTAAGTTATAAAGCTTAATAACTGCTACTCGATAGTTATTGTTTGAGTTTAGAGCTGTAAGGTAGTGAATCTGGGCTGATTCTAATTGGTTTTTTGTTTGCGCAACATCCCCTAAAATAACTTGTATGTTAGAGTTTTTCTGAATTTTTTGAGGAAGGCTTGATATTATCGCTTCAGCCTTGGTTATTTCCCCTATATTGATATACAAACGCATTAACTCGATTTTTGCATAGAGATAATTGGGTAACAATTCTAATGCCCGTAAAAGGGTTGTTTCAGCATCATCATAAATTTTAGCAATGCGTTGTTGTTGCCCTAGATAAAGTAACTGTTGATGATCCTTAGCCTTACTCCAAATAATATATAGCTTTACATATTGTTCTGCGGCTTGCTCTAGGGCATGTTGTTGAATGTATATGTTGGCTCTTAATAGAATATATTTAGGATCTAAAAAATGACTTTTTTGCAAGCGGTCTAATTCTTTTAGAGCAGAAGGGAAATCTTTCAATGTCTGATAAATGCTGATTATTTTTTCATAAGGAATAACATTTTCTCTGTTGAATAACTTAGCCGAAGTAAATTTGTCTTTTGCTTTTTCAAGTTTTCCCAAGCTTAGTAAAATATTTCCCTGCAATACATATAGCCTAAAACTATAAGCATTTTCTTTAAGAAGGTTTTCAGCATAGGTATGTGCTTGTTGGTATTCTTTTTTTAAATAATACAGATTTGCTTGGTTATATTTGGCAGAAAATATATCTAAGTTAGCCGCTAATACTATGCTGTTAATTTTTTGCGCATCTTGAAATTGTTGTAACCTTATGAGCACTTCGACTTTTAATAGTTGGTAAGCCAAATTGCCTGGCACAAGTTCAATTAATTCATTCACTAAACCTAACGCGCGTTTTTTTTGACCGTTTTGAAGATAAAGCATGACCGCAACTTTCTTTACTTCTTGGCCAGTTGCGTTTGTAAAGTGTTGTTCGAAATAACTCAGTGCCTTTTGATGTTTATTTCTTGCTTGTAATATTTTTACTTGCATCAGGTCAAATACACGTTTGGCATTATGGTTTTTTCTTAACTCTGTGATAAAACGTTGGCATTGATGAATCTTATTAGTTTGGATATATAAATCACACAATACTAATGATAACGATAAGTTGTTTTTTATAATGTCGTAGTGGGTTTCCATTATTTTTAATGCCACTTTGGACTCATCTAGCCTAATGTGAGTATCAACAAGTATCCCAATTGCATAGAGGCTTTCGGGATTCTGGGAAACATAGTTGCTCAACTTACTTCTGGCGGTTTCATAGTTGCCGGTCATATATAACGCTAACCCGGATACCAATAATAATTCAGATTGTTTTAATAATTGTTCATTGGGTATTAAAGCCATTTTTTTTGTGATTTCTTCGTAGGCTTTTACTGCAAGTTCATTATTATCATTCATGCCATAAAGCCTTGCGCTGAGTAACATGATAAAAGGTTCGTCTGGCGTGATAATTAAAATTTTGTCTACCACATCCCTCGCTTTGTCGAGTTGTTTAAGGCTTACATAAGTGTTAGCCAATGAACGGCTTATAAATGGCGCAGTAGGCAATATAATGTACGCCTCCTTAAATAACGCTAACGCCTTTTGAATATGCCCTTCTTTTTCATTAATTTGACCTTTTATGTGCAAAGTAAATGGGTTACGGGGATTTACATTTAAAGCTTTGATAATAAATATTTTTGATTGAACTATGTTGTCTTGTCTCAAATAAAAGCTAGCTAAATTATTGAGTGCCGTTATGTTCTTAGGTTGTAATTCGAGGGCATTTTCATATTTTTCAAGGGCTTTATTGAACCGCTCAAGGTTTTCATAGGCAATGGCTTGTAAAATGGATATTTCAAAATTATTGTTTGCGCTAAGTTTATTGGTCAACAATCTGATTACCTTCTCATATTCCATAATACGGGAGTATGCTTGCGCAAGAGGGAGGTAAGCAATATCTAAATCAGCGCCTAAAAGTAGTGACTCCTGATATTCTATAATGGCCGCGCGAGTTTGGTTTCTGCGTAACAATATATCAGCCATCATTAATTTAGACTGCAAATGAGACGGCTTATCTTGCAGCGCATTTTTTAAGTAAATATAGGCGTCGTCGAAGTTTTCTTGATTAAAACTCTTAAGGGCTTTTTCGTAATCTAGTGCTGACTGAGAAAAAGCATGACTACAAAAAAACATCAGTATTGAAATAATTAAAATTGAGGTTGGCTGATTTTTGTTTTGCATTGTAATGAATAACATCCACTGATTTAGTTATAGTAAATAATTTTCCCTTAGCATAACAATACATAAAAAATGTCTATTTTTTCGATGAGTTTTTAGAAAAATCAACATGCTGGTTAGTGACCACCATTATTTTCGAGATTTTGATTGTTGTGATTTAGGCATGAACCCATGCCTATTGGTCACAGAATTGTTGTATACCGCACAAAAACCTATATCGTAGTTAGTTAAAGAGCGTATTGCTGCCTTCCCATCCTCAGGCCAAATTAACAGTTCACTGGCCGATCCTGATGCCTCTATTAAAGCTGCACTGGAAAAATATGAAGCCAGTGCAACAGTGGAAGATTACACCGATGGTATTGGCTTGGAGTTTGAAAATTGACGCTTTAATTTGCGTCAATCTAATACCGAACAAGTAGTTATATTAAACGTTGAATCAAGAACTGATATTGCATTTATGCAAAAAAACTGCCTAGTTGTTAACTTAGCTAAAGTAAATAGTCATATTAAAAAACCAAAAACTCAAGCTATTGACTGGGATTTTTGGTTTTAGTTTCTTAGGTATATCAAACCGAAGCTTATTTCACTTCTTCACCAGCAGCTTGTTTATCTGCATGGTAACTCGAACGCACCATAGGGCCACTAGCGGCATGACTAAAGCCTAATTCTTTGGCAATTTCACCTAGTTCGTCAAATTCATCTGGGTGCACGTAGCGCTTTAATGGGAAGTGATGTTTACTGGGTTGTAAATATTGGCCCAAGGTCAGCATCTCCACATTGTGGGTGCGTAAGTCTTTTAATACTTCGGTTATTTCGTGTTTGTCTTCGCCCATACCCATCATTAAGCCTGATTTGGTAGGGATATCAGGGTGCTGCTGTTTGAATTTTTTCAGTAAGTCTAACGACCATTGATAGTTGGCCCCTGGTCGACATTCCCGGTACAAACGAGGAATAGTCTCAAGGTTGTGGTTAAATACGTCAGGCGGACTTTGCTTGAGTATTTCAAGGGCTCTGTCCATACGGCCTCTAAAGTCGGGCACTAACACTTCTATCTTGGTAGCAGGACTGTGTTCGCGAATAGCGCTAATACAATCAACAAAGTGCTGCGCACCACCATCGCGTAAGTCATCTCTGTCTACAGATGTTATCACTACATACTTTAACTTCATTTCAGCGATGGTTTTAGCTAACTTAATGGGCTCTTCTGCACTAGGAGGCAAAGGCTTACCGTGTCCTACATCACAAAATGGGCACCTGCGAGTACAGATATCACCCAAGATCATAAAAGTGGCGGTGCCGTGATTAAAACACTCAGCTAAGTTAGGGCAACTGGCTTCTTCACATACTGAATGTAAATTATTTTTACGTAAGGTTTTTTTGATATGGTCAATTTTGTCTGTATTACGGGGCAGTTTGATTTTTATCCACGCGGGTTTACGTAACATCTCTGCCTTTTCTGTAGGCATGATGGTGATAGGGATATGTTTAACTTTTTCGTCATCCCGAAGTTTAACTCCGGCTTGCGGGCGTGCGTTAGTCATTAAAGCCTTCTCTATATTCTTTGTTTTTTATACCTAATAAGGCTGATAAATGATCAGTCAATTTTGTACCTACTTCAGCAAGCGTATTAGGACCATCAAGTTGTGCGCAATCTATCATTTCCAGTCCGGCATAACCACATGGATTTATGCGTTGAAATGGACTTAAGTCCATGTTGACGTTCAAAGCTAAGCCGTGAAAAGAGCATCCTTTACGTATCCTTAGGCCTATAGAGCAAACTTTTTTAGCATTTACATACACGCCAGGAGCATCTGCTTTGGGGTAGGCATTAATTGCATATTCTTGTAGTGAGTTAACCACACATTGTTCTAAGGCTGTCACTAAGGTTCTCACACCTAACTTATTACGTTTTAGATTCAGTAGTACATACATCATTTGTTGGCCGGGTCCATGGTACGTGACTTGACCACCTCTATCGACTTTAACCACAGGAATACTACCTGGCATCAGAATATGTTCTTCTTTACCTGCCTGGCCCTGGGTGAATACGGCTTGATGTTCTACCAGCCATATTTCGTCGGCTGTTTCAGCATCTCTATTATCAGTGAAATCTTGCATGGCTTGCCAAATAGGCAAGTAGGTTTGTAGTCCTAACTGTCTGATGATTAATTTAGTGGGCATTATTTACACAAGTACTCTTTAACAAACGACTCGCTACAAAACCACTTTCACAAGCTCTAATTTAGCCAGTTCAATATAAAGGGTTTCCATATGTGCTTTGCTGGTAACCGTTATGCTAAGTGATATGGAGTGGTAAGTCCCTTTTGAACTGGGCTTTACCTTGGGTACATAATCACCTGGCGCATGAACCTGCAAGCACGATATAACATCTTGCGGTAAACGCTCATGGGCAATGCCCATGATTTTAAACGTTTGCTGGCATGGGAATTCCAACAGTTGATCAAAATTAGTATCCATCATCTTCTCGAATATTTAATAAAAGTGTAGGGTATTAACTATCAAAGCCAAGGCTTAATTTGACGAAATCAACCATGCGGTCGATCAACCCTCCTTCTTTGACTTCTTGTAACGTAACTAAGGGATATTCAGCAATATCTACGCCTTCAATTTGCAGATATAACTTGCCTACTACTTCGCCTTTAGCGATAGGCGCTTGTAAATCTTTGTCTAACTTAAAATTAGCTTTCAAATTTTTGCTTTGGCCGCGTGGAATGTTAATGGGGGTACCTTGTAATATACCTAGGTCGACGGTTTCTTTGTCACCCATAAAAATGCGTTGGGAAACAAAGCTGTCACCCGCTTTATATGGAGTAATCGTTTCATAAAAACGGAATCCATATTTGAGTAATTTCTTGTTTTCAACTTTACGCGAACGCTCACTATCGGTGCCCATTACAACGGAGATTAAACGCATATCCCCTTGGTAAGCCGAAGTAATCAGGCTATAACCTGCATCCGATGTGTGGCCGGTTTTTATGCCATCAACATTTAGGCTTTTATCCCACAGTAAGCCGTTGCGGTTATATTGTTTGATGTCGTTAAAGGTAAATTCTTTTTCAGCATAGATAGCATACTCCTCTGGCACGTCACGAATCAGAGCAGCTGATAAAATCGCCATATCCCTGGGCGTGGTGAAGTGCTGGGCATCATGTAATCCATGACTGTTTACAAAATAAGTGGAGGCCATGCCTAATTTTTCTGCATGCATATTCATCATACTGGCAAAGGCATCTTCACTACCGGCAATATGTTCTGCCATTGCCACACACGCATCATTTCCAGACTGCACGATAATGCCTCGATTCAGATCTGCTACGGATACTTGTTTGCCTACTTCGATAAACATCTTCGACGAATCTGGAAAGTTTTTAGCCCAGGCATTTTCAGAAATAGTCACCATATCTGTGTCTTTAATATTACCGTTTAGGAGTTCTATACCAATCACATAGCTTGTCATCATTTTGGTTAAGCTAGCGGGAGGGATCTGAATATCAGCATTTTGCTCTGCGATAACGTTACCCGTTTGGAAATCCATCAATATGAAGCCTTTAGCTGTAACACTAGGCGCAGGAGGGATAACCACAGCGGCAGTGGCTGAAAAGATAAATGACCACAGGACTATACTATTTACAAGAGAGCTGAAATACGTTTTTGGTTTAAGCATTAAACTACCGTTTTTTGAAATGTTGTAAGAATAGAGACGTTTTATTAGACATAAAATAAAGACCTCAACTTAAGCTGCGCAATATAGCACTTTGAGGGTTAAATTGCTGCTCAACTAAAAACTAATCCAAAATAACATAGGGTTTTGGATTAGTCTAAATTTGTGAGACTCACATTATTATAAAAAGTTTAATTAGGTTCGTAAGTTTGTCGATATGTTTAAGCATAAGGTGATGCTAATCTGAGTACACTTTATAAGCGTCAGGATAGTCATTATTTTTAAGTTCATTCAGCAAATTATCTGCCTCATGTTCGTTTTTTATTGGGCCAAGATGTAATTTGTAAATACCCTGCTCGAATCTTGTTTCGAAGGGGCGTTGATATAATATTTTTAAGGCACTTGCTAATTTGTCTATTTGAGTTTTGTTTTGCAATGCAACCACTTGTATATAGAACCGTTGGTTAGAAATATTAGTGTCTTTATTACTGATAGTAGGGAAGCGTCCTACTGTGATCTTACCCGCTTTATCCACATGGATAACGTCCAACTGTACATCGGTAATCCCGGTTTTTAATACGTCGAGCTTTAATGCTGCAGCATAGGATAAGTCTATCACCCGACCACTATGAAACGGTCCTCTATCATTCACTCTAACGACTACCTGTTTGTCATTTTTTAAGTTGGTCACACGCACAAAAGAGGGTAATGGCAAGGTTTTGTGTGCGGCAGACATTTCGTACATATCATATACTTCACCATTAGCGGTTAAGTGACCGTGAAACTTTTGTCCATACCAACTAGCGTAGCCTTTATCGCTGAAACCTTTACCTGTTGTGAGAGGCTGGTATCTTATTCCTCTGATGGTATAAGGACGCATGTTAGATGGCGCGTAGGCTTCATATTTAGCCACTATGTCTGTTGTGGTCACATGTTGAGGAATGTTTTTGGGCGCCGAGTCATGATGTTGGTAGTAGCGTCCTTTGGGAGCACAACTTACCACCATTAATACAAAAAAAGTTAGACCTATGCAACGACAATAGTTTTTCATAGCCGTTTTAATGACCAACTGTGGCAGTGGTTAAAGTGTTAAAACCTTGTTTGAGTTGTTGGCTGAATTGAAATACTACCATGGCATATAAAGGACTGTGGTTATAGCGAGTGATAACATAAAAATTGGGTAAGCCTATCCAATATTCTTTTTTATCTGCTTGTTCAAATTCAAATAATTTGACGCTTATTTCTTTACTTAGTTTGGACTCGGTAATAGTGACCCCTGCGGTTTGTAATTGAGACCACTGATGAGAATATTTAAGCGATTTTGATAATAATACTGGGTATTGAGTGCCACTTACTTGCGCCTTATACGCAATATCAGCGTTAGCCTTCCAGTGATGTTTTTTAAAGTAGTTTGCGACACTACCTATAGCGTCTTCAGGATTGTTTAATAAGTCCCTCACACCGTCACCGTCAAAGTCCACTGCATAATGGCGGTAACTAGATGAGATAAATTGCCCCCAGCCCATTGCTCCAGCATAGGATCCTTTGAGTTGGGTGATATCAAAGTTTTCCTCTTTGGCTAATAAAAATAATTGTGCTAATTCGCTACGAAAAAACTTTGCTCTAGGCGGGTAATGAAAACCTAAGGTGACAAGCGCATCGAGTACCGAATACTTACCTAGATACGCGCCATAAAAAGTCTCAACACCAATGATGGCTACGATGATCTCAGTGGGTACACCGGTTTCTTTTTCTGCACGCGCTAAGGTTTCTTTATGGGTATGCCAGAAAGTCAAACCTTTTATTAAGCGCTTTTTAGTCAGAAAAATAGGGTGATACTGATGCCAAGGTTTAGCTTCCCATGGCTTGGCAATCGATTGCAAGACAGCCTCATTTTTAGTCGCTTTTTGCAACGTCGATTCAACCACTTTTCGGTCAAACTGATGTTCATCTACCATCATGTCGACAAACTGCTCTTGCAGTTCTCGGGGGGAGGCTTGAATATTCGAGCTTGAGATACACAGGCCTAACACTAAAAATGATTTAAACAACTTCATGGTTTTTCCTTGAAAGCGAAGTAATTTTACTTAATTAAAATTTTGGGGGAATAGATCTTACTATTCTCGCGACATGATCCTTTTTTGAGTACTGATCGCCATCAAAATACCAAAACCTGCGAGCAGTGTCACCATAGAAGTACCACCATAGCTAATTAAGGGTAAAGGTACGCCAACTACAGGCAAAATTCCTGAAACCATGCCAATATTCACAAACACATACACAAAGAAGGTGAGGGTAATGCTACCTGCTAAAATTTTACTAAATGCACCTTGCGCTTTCACCGCTATCAACATGCCCCGAATAACAATAAAGGCGTAGATAGCTAAGAGTCCTATTACGCCCCAAAATCCAAATTCTTCACTGAAGACCGCAAAGATAAAGTCGGTGTGACGTTCAGGTAAAAATTCTAACTGAGATTGGGTACCTTGTAACCACCCTTTACCTTGTGCACCACCTGATCCAATGGCAATCTTGGATTGGATAATATGATAACCCGACCCTAGGGGATCACTTTCAGGATTAAGAAATGTCAGTACTCTTTGTTTTTGATAACCTTGCATCAAAAATATCCACATAACAGGAGTGAAAGCAGAAGCTGCGACAGCAACAAAGGATATAAAGCGCCAACTCATGCCAGCTAAAAACAATGCAAAAACACCGGAGCTAGCTATCAGAAGTGAGGTACCTAAATCCGGCTGGCGAGCGATCAATAATGTGGGTATAGCCACTAAGACAAACCCAATCAGTATATGCCAAGTTTTGGGGGGCAAATTAAATCGGCTAATATACCAAGCCACCATCATAGGTACAGCTAGTTTCATGATTTCAGAGGGTTGAAAGCGAAAGAACCCTAAATCTAACCAGCGTTGAGCCCCTTTACTGGAAACACCTACGACCCAAACGGCGATTAACATAGCAATACCAATTACGTAAAAATAAACAGATAATTTCTGATAAGCCAAGGGGGGGATTTGCGCCACAACTAACATCACACCTAAAGCCAGTGCAAGACGTGTTAATTGTCTTTGGATCAGACCTATGTCTTGTCCCCCGGCTGAATAAATGGTGACTAAACCTACTGCCATTAACACAATTAACCCAAACAATAATATGCCATCACAATGAATTCTGTTCCAAAAAGAATGATTACTAGAATTTAGTTTAGTTCTAAGCATCAGGGTTGTGCCTTGACTGGTTTAAGTTCGGTTTGTGTCAGTGCAATTCCCTGTGCTTCTTGTGCTAAATATTCGATAACTTTGTGTTCAGGAAATGTTTGATCTTTAAAGTAGTTATCCATTATTTTACGGGCGATAGGTGCTGCTTGAGCACCGCCATGTCCGGCATTTTCTAATACAACAGAGAGCGTCATTTGTGGTTTGTCGTAGGGAGCATAGCCGACATACATAGCGTTATCGTGGTTTTTCTTGGATAGCTTTGATGCATCATAATCTTCGTCTTGAGCGATAGAAACTAATTGTGCCGTGCCTGTTTTACCTGCGGATATATAATGAGACCCTTTAAATGCTGTATGTGCAGAGCCTTTTCGATTCACCGTACCATACATGCCATCCAATATTACATCCCAGTTGTGTTCATCTTTTATAGCGATTGGGCGTCTTTCTTTAATGGCCTGCATCATAACTGCATTTTTTTGGATATTACCACGAATAATTTGTGGAATAATACGCCTGCCTTTGTTGACTAAGATTGTTATTGACTGGGTAAGTTGAACCGGTGTTGCTGTCCAGTAGCTTTGCCCAATACCTACGTTGATAGTGTCGCCTATATACCAAGGGCTGTTAAATAATGCTTTTACAATGCCCCTGCTTGGCATAATACCATCGGCTTCTTCATGAAGATCGATGCCTGTATAATCACCAAATCCAAATTCGTACATACTTTCACTGATACGGTCTATACCTAATTTATAAGCTAGATCGTAAAAGAAAATATCACAGGACACTTCTATTGCTTTAGTTACATCCACCCATCCATGACCCCATGGTGTATGGTCTCGCCATACACGTTCAACATTTTTTAATTGATATTTACCCTCATCATAAATCCGGCTTTTAGGCGTAATCACTTTTTCCTCGAGCCCCGCCAATGCCAAAAGAGGTTTTACTGTTGATGCTGGTGGATATTGCCCCTGTGTCGCGCGATTAAACAAAGGCCTGTCTGAGGTAAGTAATTTCTTATAATTTTTACTGCTAATACCATGAACAAACAGGTTGGGGTCGTAACTTGGACTACTGTATAACGCAAGTACTCCTCCATCTCGAGGATCGATGGCGACTAGCGAACCTTTCTTACCAGCAAAAGCCTTTTTTGCTTCAAGTTGTAAATTTATATCAATATTTAATACGATATCTTTACCGGGAACAGGCGGATTAAAGTCCAAAATACGGATAATTCGGCCCTGATTATTAACCTCTACTTCTTGAAATCCGACTTTACCGTGGAGCATTTCTTCGTGGTATTTTTCGATACCTCTTTTACCAATATCATAGCTTGCCGCATAGTTTGCTTCATACCCAGCCTCGTTGAGTTTTTGTAGGTCCTTCTTGTTAATCTTAGCCACATAACCTATTACATGGGTGAGGGCACTACCATAAGGATAATGTCGAGCGAGCCTAGCTTCGACAGATACGCCAGGATACTTATGTTGTTGTACAGAAAAAAGTGCGACCTCTTTGGGTTTTAAACGGTTGATCAGCATAACAGGTTTGAAGCGCCGAGTACCTTTTAAGTCTCGATAAAAGTCAATGACATCTTCTTTGTCAATATCTAATAACATGCCTAAGTTATTGATAGTTAATTCAAGATTTTCAATGTCTTCTGGGATCAATTGAAGACTAAATACCGGACGGTTTTCAGCTAGTAATATACCATTGCGGTCATAAATCAATCCACGGTTGGGTGCTACGGGTAATAATTTTATTCGGTTGCCATCTGCACGTGTTTGGTAATCTTCGAATCGACTTATCTGTAAATAATATAAATTAGATAGCACCATGCCCATCATTACAAAAACCACAAATAACCCAATAAAAGTGCGCCTAGCAAAAAGGTTGGTTTCCGCTGAATGGTCTTTAATAAGGATACGCGGTGAAGGCAAATTTACTCTCTATGATAAGGATGGTTATTATTAATTGACCAAGCTCGGTACAAGCTCTCAGCTACAATTATACGCACTAAGGGGTGTGGTAGAGTTAGACTCGACAATGACCACTTTTGTTCCGAAATATTTATACATTCAGGGGCTAAACCTTCTGGCCCACCTATCAATAAACTGACATCTCGGCCATCCATTTTCCAACCTTCCATAGTTTTAGCCAATTTGTGAGTGTCCCAAGGTGAACCTGTTACTTCTAAGGTGACGACTCTATTACCTTTGGGAATAGCTGCTAAGGTCAATTCTCCTTCTCTTTGCAAGATACGTTTGATATCAGCATTTTTGCCACGTTTACCGGCAACTATTTCGCTGAGCTGCAAAGGCATATCCGCTGGGAATCGTCTGCTGTATTCCGAAAAGCCTTGCTCAACCCAAGCGGGCATTTTCATACCCACTGCAATCATTTGTATCCGCACTGGTTAATTTAGCCCCAGAGTTTTTCTAACTGATAGAAATCTCGGGCTTCGTCTTGCATCACGTGCAAGACCACGTCACCTAGGTCGACTAAAACCCAATCACCGGTTTCGCGCCCTTCAATACTTAAAGGGGCTGTGCCAGCTTGTTTAGCTTCAACAACCACGTTTTCGGCAATTGAAATAACATGACGTTTAGAATTACCTGAGCAGATTAACATGGTTTCGGTAATGGAAGATTTTTCTGCAACATCTAAATCAATAATGTCACGACCTTTTAAGTCTTCGACTTTTTCTATTATAAAGGCTTTTAACTGTTGGTGGTCCAAAGACTTTCCTTACGGTTGAATTTCATACAATTTAATTTTACTTAGTTTAACAGAAATCAGCACTTGTCTGATAGAGATTATGCTGTTGAATATAATCTAATATCTTTGGCGGTAAAAAATTAGCAACTGATTGATTGTTAGTCAGTAGTTGTCTAATTTTGCTGGATGACACTGTTAATGTTTGAGTATTGGCCACATATATACGTCCAGCGAGACTATTATGCAGATCCATTGGATTAAAAGTCTGCCTTGTTTTTAGCAGTGCTTGCAGTTGTGGCACATACTGTTTTAACGAATTATCAGCATGGTTTTTTAGTGTTTTTACTGACTCTGCTTTTCTTTCGCACACCACAAAATGACAAAGTTCGAAGAGGGTAGGCCATTTGTGCCATGTCATTAGATTCTTCAAGGAGTCGGTGCCGATGAAAAAACACAGGGGTGTATTGGGTTTTGCTGTACGTATTTCTGTTAATGAGTCGACACTAAACGTGGGTTTTCCCCGATCAATATCTCTGGAGTCAGGGTAAAATAAAACATGATCAGCACAAACTAGTTCTACCATTTTAAGTCTGTCTTCGCTTGACGCAGCGGCTGGATTCTTATGGCTGGGAATATAACAAGGCATCAAGGCCACTTTTCTGATATTAGCCTTTTCTGCACCTTCCATCACTGGGTAAATATGTCCATTATGAATAGGGTCAAAGGTGCCACCAAAAATACCTAAAGGAGGAGCAGGTTTCATATAATTAAACCACTCCTAATTTAAAATGCCATAGTCTAAAGGCATACAATTCAGTGAATAAGGAACAAATAGCAAACATAAATGGCATAACTCTACATAAGGACGAACAACGTATGATTGCTTGATGGCGTTATCAAACTCCGTCAGCTTGTGTTGTAGCGATCGCATATGTTCTAACGATAAACGTTGCAACGCTGATTGATATAAAGGTTGACGACTTTTCCATATGCGGTGCTGATTCCAGTTAATCGTTTTTCCTTGCTGTTTATCAAACAATAATGCCTGCAAGGTTTGCCACTCCCGAGTCAAAGCCCAAACAATAATATTGGGTTCAACACCTTCACTTTCTAGGCGGTAGAGCATTTTTACGGCTTTTTGTGCATCTCCGCTCAGTAAAACATCAACTAAATGAAACACTGTAAATCTGGACTGATCGACTACTGCTTGTTCTACCTGTTCAAAATTTGGGTTGCCTTGGGGATAAAGCAGCATTAACTTTTGAATTTCTTGTTTGGCAGCCAGTAAATTCCCTTCACAGTAATCAACCAACAACTGGGAAATTTGCTGGGATGGCTGCATACCTGCTATACGCATTTGGTTATTTAACCATTGATATAAAGCATTGCCTTCAAGAGGATAACAAGGTATGAAAATAGCGTGTTTGTCTACTGCCTTAAACCATTTTGTATTTTGTACGTCCTTGCCAATTTTACTACCATGTATGACAATCAGTACATCAGGATTAACTTGATGCGCTAAGCTAGTTAACACTTTGCTACCTTCTGCTCCAGGTTTCCCTGTAGGTAATTCGAGTTCAATGATTTGTTTGGTAGAAAACAATGATAAGGTTTGTGTTGCCTCCACCAGTGTATCCCAGCTAAATTGACCGTCTGCCACTAAAGATTGGCGCTCGTCAAACCCTTGAGCTAAAGCTGCACCGCGAATTAACTCGATACATTCGAGTTTTTGTTGCGGCTCATCACCAAAAATCAGATAAAAAGGTTTTAGCTCTGAGGCGGCATTAAGATTAAAACGGTTTGGATAAACCTGCATTAGCTACCCGTAATCTGTTGCCAATTAGTATATGAACTGGCAATTTGGCGGATGATGCGATTAGCTGCTTCACGGCGCATTTCATTTTGGATCAAATCCAGCTCACGAGATTTTGCTAACACTGCATCAGGATCGTCTTGGTATTCCCTAGTGACATCGAATTCTATCTCTTGTGCATCTTGTGCTGGAAATTGAAGCTGATATCTAATGGTATATACTAGTTCGTACTCTGCTACTTGTCCGGTTGAAAAAAGGGACAATAATCGTCTTTCAAGTTGGTCGGATGTTAAATAAACAACAGCATCTGCTTGTTCAACAACTTGACTAGGACTGACCGTGTTATCCCAAACTTCTATGTTAAACCCTTGTAGCTGTTTCCTGAGTATCCTTTGCATTGGCGTGTTTTTCTGTACCGTTAATAATTGCAGTTGCTGAATACCTGTGGGCAGCCCGAAATCACCACGTAACTTAAAGCCGCATCCTACTGTTGTTAATATGATAGTGAGGATACAAATATTTAAGCCTATGCGCTGTAGCACCTTAATTTGCCACAATGTTGAGTAATCTACCGGGTATATAGATGACTTTTCGGATTATTTTGCCATCTGTATGTTGCTGCACATTTTGTTCGGCGAATCCCATAGCCTCAACTTGTTCTTTTGTGGCATCTGCTGCTATGGTAATTTTAGCTCTGACTTTACCATTGACTTGAAGCACTATCAGTTTTTCATCTTCAACCATTGCGTCAGCTTCGGCTATCGGCCATGGCGCGGTTTCTACTGCATTTGTATGACCAAGATCTCTATACATCACATGACAAATATGCGGTGCGATAGGAGCCAGCAATAAAACTATTGCGTTGATACCTTCGCGCATTACAGCTAAGTCTTGCATAGATGTTTTAGGCGCTTTTTGTAAATGATTGAGCAATTCCATAATGGCGGCAACCGCGGTGTTGAATGTTTGGCGTCGACCAATATCATCACTGACTTTTTCAATTGTTTTATGTATTAAACGTCTAAGGCTTTTCTGGGCACCAGACAAACTAGCTTTGTCTAAATTTGTTATTTTACCTGATTCGATGTGTTCTTGAACTAAGGTCCACAAGCGTTTTACAAACCTATGTGCACCTTCAACACCAGAGTCAATCCATTCCAATGTTTGTTCAGGAGGCGCAGCAAACATAGTAAAAACTCGAATAGTATCAGCACCATACACATCAATTACTTTTTGGGGGTCGATGCCATTATTTTTCGACTTGGACATTTTGATCATGCCGTGGTGAATGACTTCCTTGCCGTCAGACTCAAGTACTGATTTGATGATCCTGCCTTTCTCATCTTTTTCACTGTTCACATCAGCAGGGGAAAACCACTCTTTTTTACCTGTTTCATCTTCACGATAAAACGAATCTGCTAACACCATACCTTGACACAATAAACGCTTATAAGGTTCGTCAGATTCAACTAAACCTTCGTCACGCAAAAGTTTGTGGAAAAAACGTGAGTATAGTAAATGTAAAATAGCGTGTTCTATTCCCCCCACATATTGATCAACAGGTAACCAATAGTTGGCTTGTTCTGGGTCTAACATGGCTTGGTCGTTTTGCGCACTGCAATAACGGGCGTAATACCATGATGATTCCATAAAGGTATCAAAGGTATCGGTTTCTCTTAATGCCGGTTGACCGTTGTATTGGGTTTTTGCCCACTCAGGGTCTGCTTTGATTGGAGACGTAACCCCATTCATATGCACATCTTCAGGCAATTCGACTGGCAATTGTTCACTGGGTACAGGAACCGATTCACCATTTTCTAAATTTAACATAGGGATCGGTGTGCCCCAGTAACGCTGTCGTGACACACCCCAATCTCTCAAACGATAATTGACTTTCTTTTTCCCCTTATTTTGATCACTAAGAGTTTGTGCAATTTTATCAAAGGCTTCCATTGATGTGAGACCATCGTATTCGCCAGAGTTAACCAATAGGCCTTTTTCGGTAAACGCCCTTTGGTTTACATCACACTCAACAGTACTTTGAATATCGCCTTGAATAACTTGTTTTATTTCTAGATCATATTTGGTGGCAAATTCCCAGTCGCGTTGATCGTGTCCTGGCACAGCCATCACTGCACCTGAGCCGTAACCCATTAATACAAAGTTGGCTACCCAAACAGGTACTTTGTCTCCGGTTAACGGATGAATAGCGTGATATCCTGTGGCGCAACCTTTCTTTTCCATGGTGGCCATATCTGCTTCAGCTACTTTAGTATTTTTACATTCCTCAATAAATACAGCTAAATCACTGTGCGTTTTGGCTGCCTCTAATGCCATGGGATGTTGCGCTGCAACGGCAACATATGTCACCCCTAATAAAGTATCTGGGCGTGTGGTGTACACATCGAAACTGGTAAGTTGTGCGACAGATTGTGCCAGTTCAAAAGTGATTTCTACCCCTTCTGAACGGCCAATCCAGTTTTTTTGCATGGCGCGGACCTGTTCTGGCCATTCTTCTAATTGTTCTAAATCGTTGATCAGTTCTTCTGCGTAGTCGGTGATCTTTAGAAACCATTGAGGAATTTCTTTTTGTTCAACTATGGCACCAGACCGCCAACCGCGACCATCAATCACTTGTTCATTAGCAAGAACTGTATGGTCAACTGGATCCCAGTTTACCGTTGCGTTCTTTTTATACACTAAACCTTTCTCGAACAAACGTGTAAAAAACCATTGCTCCCAACGGTAATAATCTTTTTTACAGGTGGCTATTTCCCGGTCCCAATCGTATCCAAACCCCAAGGTTTTTAATTGGGTTTTCATATACTCAATATTCGAGTAGGTCCATTTGGCTGGTGCAGTATTATTGTTAAGGGCTGCGTTTTCAGCAGGCAATCCAAATGCATCCCAACCCATTGGCTGAAGTACATTCTTACCTAACATTCTTTGATAACGACTAATCACATCACCAATGGTGTAATTACGAACATGACCCATATGCAAACGTCCACTTGGATAAGGGAACATAGAAAGGCAATAAAATTTTTCTTTGTCAGCATCTTCAAATGCTTTAAAGGTTTGCTGAATTTCCCAATAGGCTTGAACCTCTTTTTCGATTTCTTGAGGTTGATACTGTTTTTCGGTCATTAAAAAAGATTTCCGTGACTAATGGGATAAGGTGAAAAGACCTTAAACAATCATATAAAAGTTAGCTGGCTAGAATACCTTAGCGTATCCCTTGCTAACAATAGTAAATACGTGATTTATTGAGCTTATTTTAAAGTTTTTAGAAGTATTCAGTGATTTAGATCGTAAAGGTTGAATTTTAACTCATAAAAATTCAATCTATGCATTGTTGTTCCACTTTATTTGTATTAAATGTAGTCAGTTATGAATATTCTTTTCGTATACGTTTGACAGTCTGCTGTTTACAGGTTTCACTAATTGGCATATTCCTAATTTGTAGTAATTAAGTCTTTAAACATGCAAAGTAAATATGCCTTAGATCTGCAGCAGTTGACTGCAAAGCCTAGCAGGCGATTGATTAATCAAGCGCTGAAAGATCAACAAGCCCTGAACTCCACTTTTATCGGTCAGGATAGGGCGCGAGACGCTTTATCTTTTGGTTTAGGAATAGAAGCGCGAGGGTATAATCTTTATATAATGGGTGAACAAGCCACTGGGCGCTTTACCTTAGTACATGAATTTATTGATAAATACGTGAATAAGACAGTCACACCTGATGATTGGTGTTATATCAATAATTTTGAAGACGAGCGTGAACCCTTCTCTTTAAAATTGGTGGCAGGAGAAAGTAAAAAGCTGCTCAAAGACATGGGAAATTTGATTGATGAATTATTAGATACCTTTCCGGCGGCGTTCGATAATCCTGGTTATCAGCGCAAAAAGGCGGCCATCACCCGCGAATTTGATCATGGATATGACAAAGCCATTGATGAAGTGGAAAAACAAGCACAACGACAAAGTGTGGCCTTGTATGAAGACGGCGGTACTATCACTTTTTCGCCCATTGTAGATGGTAAACCTGTCACCGACGATGATTTTGCTAAGGCGTCAGATGAACAGCGACAACATTATTATCATTTAATTGATGAGCTTGAGGACAAATTAAGTGAAGCGTTAATCGAATTGCCAAAATGGAAACGTGCCACGGCTGAAAAACTCAGAGCGTTAAAAAAAGAAACCGCAGAGCAGGGAATTAGGCCTTTACTAAAAGATTTAGAGCACAAATATTCATCTGACTTGGCTATTTTAAAATTTTTAAGACAACTAAAATCACATTTGGTAGAAACAGTAGTTGAAGTATTAGCTGACGATAAAAAAGACGATAAACATGACGAGTATGATAAACGGGCCATTTTAGAAGAGCAATATTTACCCAATGTTATAGTTTCACATGAATTAAATAGTGGCTCTCCAGTTATATATGAACCCAATCCCACTCATCAAAATTTGTTTGGTCAGGTTGAATATACCAACATTCAAGGTTCAGTTTTTACCAACTATCGAATGATACGCCCCGGTGCTATGCATCGAGCAAATGGTGGCTATTTGTTGCTAGATATGGACAAACTCATTGATCAACCTTATGTCTGGGAAACGCTCAAATTAGTTCTAAAATTTGGTTCCCTCAAAATGGACTTGCCGCAACATGATGTGGGTATGGTGAATTCTATCACGCTCAACCCACAACAAATTCCCATAGATGTCAAAGTGGTCTTGTTAGGATCACGTGACTTGTATTACACCTTGCAAGATTACGACGATGAGTTTTATGAATTGTTCAGGGTATTAGTAGATTTTGATCACGAAATACCTCTGGATAACAAGACTTTATTTGATTTTGTTGGCAGGGTGAGAGTTCAAGTTAAAGAGCTGGGCTTGCAGAGTATTTCGGCCAAAGCTATGTATCGTTTAGTCGAATACAGTTTACGCTTGGCAGAACATCAACAACGCTTATCTGCGCGCTTTTCGGATGTGATTGAGCTTCTGCATGAAGCTGACTTTTTTTGCAGAAAGCAAAATACGCAAGAACTGGATGTGACCCACATCGAAGATGCATTAGCAGCCAAGACTCATCGTACTGGTCGGGTTAGTGAAGCTGTATTGGACGATATTAAACAGGGCCAGATTCTTATTGCTACACAAGGTGTTGATGTAGGAAAAGTCAACGGCCTAACGGTACTGGAAATTGGCGATAGTATGTTTGGCACACCTGCTCGCATTACGTCGACAGTTTACGCAGGCTCTAATGGCGTGGTAGACATCGAACGTGAAGTTGAACTTGGTCAACCCAGTCACTCTAAAGGGGTGATGTTACTAACAGGGTATTTGGGTCACAAATATGCACAATTATTCCCATTAACGTTATCTGCTAACATTGCCATTGAACAGTCTTACGGACACATCGACGGTGATAGTGCTTCGTTAGCAGAATTAGTCGCGCTGATTTCTGCCTTAACTAAAATGCCTGTCCGTCAAGACTTAGCCATCACAGGCTCAATTAATCAATACGGTCAAGTTCAGTCTGTGGGCGGTGTAAATGAAAAAATAGAAGGGTTCTTTAAACTCTGCCAACATCGCGGTTTAACGGGCAAGCAAGGGGTGGTTATTCCCAAGTCTAATCAAGTTAACCTTATGCTTGACAAAGAAGTGTTGGCAGCAGTAAAGGCACATAAATTTCATATTTGTGTGGTTGAGGCTGTTGATGATGCGTTGGAGTTATTGATGGATAAAGAGGCAGGTGTCCATAATAGTAAAGGTCGATATCCTAAAGGTTCGGTGAATTATATGGCAGTTTCAAGTTTACTTAACATTGCAAATATAGTGGCGGGTGCAGATGATGATTGATGAAGTACTGAGAGGAAAGGTCAACCAATAAAGTTTATTCTGGTAGGATTTTAATACTGAATTTCAAATTTACAAGTTTATATTATGCAAATATCAAAAGGCACAGTCGTAAAGTTCCACTATCGAATAAAAGATTTAGACGGCAAAGAATTAGAGTCTAATTTTAGTGAACAAGCCATTGCTTATCTGCATGGTTACAACAATATGATGCCGGGTATAGAAAAGTCTTTGGAGTCTATGTCAAAGGGAGATTTGCTTGAAGCGGAACTGGAAGCCAAAGAAACCTACGGTGAAATTCAAGCAGATAGCGAACAACGTGTATCGGTTAAACATTTGCACAGTACAGATAAAACTGCAGATAAAAAGCCAAAATGGAAGGCAGGGATGACAGCTGTTGTTCACTCAGAGCAAGGTCAGCGCGAAGTGACGATTGTTAAAGTCGGGAAATTTATGGTGACCATAAATACCAACCATCCTTTAGCTGGAAAAACATTACAGTTTGAATTTCAGGTTGAAGACGTTCGCGCGGCCACTGATGAAGAAATTGAACATGGCCATGCTCATGGTGCAGGTGGGCATCATCACTAATTGGCAGCACTAAGCGTTAATTAAATTACATTCTTACGTTCATATTCGGCCTAACACCATAGCTAATTAGACTATCAGTTATGGTGTTAGGCCGTTATGAGCGAGTTTCCTTTAGTGCTAGGACACTACTATTTGTAAGAGCTTTAAACTAAGGAATTAATACATGATTCATTCATTGAGTGGGTTAAGCACTTACCAAAACTATATAAAAAGACATTTTTGGGATGGCTTACGTGCATTCTAATTTATAGCTGCTGGGTAATTTTTTCTGATAATGCTATTAATCGTTTAATGTATTCAACTATAACCAATTTAGTACTTCTACCGCTTATTTGACCGCTTATTTGGATACAAGCCAATGAAAAAGAAATGGCCAAACGGATTGAATCACCACTTGATTATTTTCAAGTAAGTCGGAGTCATGTAGTAGTGGGTGAAGATAGTTTTCCAATCCATAAGGTCAAACGGGTTGCGATTGACGTTCAAGAAGACATTAGTTATTGCTCGTTGCCCTTCAATCATATCAAACCTGGAGTTGTCTCTTCAGTAAAAATTGTGGCTTAAAATCTTCGGTTTAATTTGAATGTTCAGGCATATAGCAGATTAAATAAGTTAGCATAGAGCCTGTCGTTAATAGGTGACTAAGTCAACAGTTATGACGGTACAGGCTACTCTATGCGTAAAACGTTACTTTCTCGGTATTTCGATTTTCTTTTCGTCACTTTGTTTAAATAAGACCAATACATGCCCAATGGCATGTACTTTGGTGGCGCCTGTTTCTCTGACTATTGCATCCATGATTAAAGTTTTTTCATCTTTGTCATCGGTGGGTATTTTTACTTTTATTAATTCGTGGTGCTTGATAGCGCCGTCTATTTCAGCCAAAACCCCTTCAGTAAGGCCATTGTTGCCCAATTGAACTACTGGTTTTAATGAATGGGCTAAGCCCTTTAGGTACTGCTTTTGCTTGTTTGATAAAGTCATTGATTAGTTTTCTTACAAATTTATTAAAGATGGTTGGTTGAAAAGAGCTATTCTAGCGCCATCTCTGTCTTAATCCAAATTTGAATACAGTGTTTTTGACAGGGCGATGAGCAAAAATAAACAATCTGTTAGTAGCCAGCGTTGGTTAAAAGAACATTTTGACGATAAATTTGTGCAACAAGCTCAAAAACAAGGTCTTAGGTCCAGAGCAGGATTTAAGATAGAAGAAATTCAACAAAAAGATGGTTTGATTAAACCCTCCATGACAATAGTTGATTTAGGCGCCGCACCAGGTGGCTGGTCGCAATACGCGACCAAAGTAGTGGGCAGTGATGGCTTAGTCATCGCTTGTGACATTTTACCTATGGATCCCTTGGCAGGCGTATTATTTCTTCAGGGTGACTTTCGTGAAGAGAATGTTTTAAATGAATTATTGAACAAAATAGGTGGCAAAAACGTAGACGTAGTAATGTCTGATATGGCACCAAACATGAGTGGTAACGACGCAATAGATCAAGCCAAGTCAATGTATTTAGGAGAATTGGCTTTAGATATGTGTCACCAAGTTTTGAAAAAAAATGGCAGCTTTGTGATCAAAGTATTTATGGGAGAAGGGTTCGAAGCATTTATGAAAGAGTTGCAAAAATCGTTTAAAACGCTCAAAACCAGAAAACCTGAATCATCCCGGGCGCGTTCCAGAGAGGTTTATCTGGTGGCGACAGGATATAAATTATAGTAGTCTCAGCTTTAATCACTAATAAGGCGCGAGACGCAATTCATAGAGTCGAATTGACTCTAGTAACAACAGAGGTTTAACAACTTGAGCGACATGGCAAAAAATTTAATCTTATGGCTGGTTATCGCTGTCGTATTGATGTCGGTTTTCCAAAATTTTTCTGGCACTGATTCTAAATCATCCAATACTGATTACACATTGTTTTTACGCGATGTCAGTAATGGTGTGGTTAGCAGCGCTACTATCGACAGAAATTCAGGGCAAATTAATGGTGTAAAACGAAATGGTGAGGCATTCACTACCATTATCCCTTACACAGATCTTGCGTTGATGGACGAGTTGATTGAAAACAATGTAGCAGTTTTTGGTAAAGAGCCAGAAGAGTCATCTCTTCTAACCTCGATATTTATATCTTGGTTTCCTATGCTGCTGTTGATTGGGGTTTGGATCTTTTTTATGCGCCAAATGCAAGGCGGAGGCGGTGGTAAAGGTGCCATGTCTTTTGGTAAGAGCAAGGCACGTCTGTTAGGAGAAGACCAAGTAAAAACCACGTTTGCCGATGTGGCAGGCTGTGATGAAGCCAAAGAAGACGTCGTCGAGTTAGTTGATTTTCTTCGTGATCCAAGCAAATTTCAAAAACTAGGTGGTAGGATCCCTACAGGTATTCTATTAGTTGGTCCTCCTGGAACCGGTAAAACTTTACTGGCTAAAGCCATTGCTGGTGAAGCAAAAGTACCTTTCTTTACCATCTCAGGCTCTGATTTTGTTGAAATGTTTGTGGGTGTGGGGGCATCTCGTGTACGTGACATGTTTGATCAAGCTAAAAAGTCAGCCCCTTGTATTATCTTCATCGATGAAATAGATGCAGTAGGCCGTCAGCGTGGAGCTGGTGTAGGCGGCGGTCACGATGAAAGAGAACAAACGCTAAACCAAATGTTAGTTGAGATGGATGGATTTGAAGGTAATGAAGGTATAATTGTCATCGCCGCAACTAACCGTCCTGACGTGCTTGACCCCGCTTTACTGAGACCTGGTCGTTTTGACCGTCAAGTAACAGTGGGTTTACCTGATATTCGTGGCCGTGAACAAATTCTTAAAGTACATATGCGTAAAGTGCCGTTAGGTGAAAATGTTGAAGCTAGTTTGATTGCCCGGGGTACTCCAGGATTCTCTGGGGCTGATTTGGCCAATTTGGTCAACGAAGCCGCTTTATTTGCAGCTCGCACCGGCAAAAAAGTGGTCGCTATGGATGAGTTTGATAAAGCCAAAGATAAAATCATGATGGGCTCTGAACGCAAAGGCATGGTGATGTCTGAGGCTGAAAAAACCAATACTGCTTACCACGAAGCGGGCCATGCTATTGTAGGTCGTTTGGTGCCTGAACATGATCCGGTATACAAAGTATCGATAATACCTCGAGGCAGAGCGCTGGGAGTGACTATGTATTTACCTGAACAAGACAGATACAGTCACAGCAAGCAACATCTAGAATGCATGATTTCTAGTTTGTTTGGCGGTCGAATTGCTGAAACAATGACCTTAGGTGAAGATGGCGTAACTACTGGTGCATCAAACGATATTGAACGTGCTACCGATATCGCTCGCAAAATGGTTACTCAATGGGGTTTATCTTCGAAAATGGGGCCCATGTTATATGCTGAAGAAGAAGGTGAAGTATTCATGGGGCGCAGTATGTCAAAATCTCAGAATATGTCTGATGATACCGCCCGAGCTATCGATGCTGAAATTAAATCTATCATTGACCGTAACTATGAGCGTGCAGAAAAGATACTGGTTGAAAACCGAGACGTTTTGGAAACAATGAAAGATTGTTTGATGAAATATGAAACTATCGACGCCAAACAAATTGATGACCTAATGGCACGAATAGAACCAAGACCTCCTGCAGATTGGGTGCGTGACAAAAAAGACGACAGCGGCAAACCTTCGGGCGGAGCCCCTGTAGTAGATACAAACACAAAAGATGAAAAGCCAGTTCAGCCTAATGTAGGTAACCCAGGCGACGCAACTAACTAAGAATAATGGGTATAATTAAAACGCTTTGTTGTTTATTCAGCAGGGCGTTTTTTTATGAGGGCTGTTGCCCCGGGGAATAAAAAGTTGAGCGTTTATGCAATGCAAAGATAAGTTTTTAGATTTATCTACACCAAAAGTGATGGGAATATTGAACGTCACACCAGATTCATTTTCTGATGGTGGTGTGTTTAATATGCTCGAAGACGGGCTTGTTCAAGCAGGCATAATGTTAAGTGAAGGTGCTGATATTATTGATATAGGAGGTGAGTCCACTAGACCTGGTGCTCAAAACGTTTCTATACAACAAGAGCTGGATCGTGTTATCCCAATGATTGAGTTAATATGTCAGCGTTTTGATACCATTATCTCTATAGATACCAGTAAAGCTCAGGTGATGACTGAAGCAGTTAATGCAGGCGCAAGCTTCATCAACGATGTGCGTGCGCTACAGGAAAAAGGTGCGTTAGATGCTGCTGTTGCAGCCAAAGTACCTGTATGCTTAATGCACATGCAAGGGCAACCTAGAGTGATGCAGCAAAACCCTTATTATGTCGATGTTGTTAAGGATGTGATAGCATTTTTACAGCAACGTATCTCTATTTGTCGCAAAGCTGGAATTGCTGACGAACAAATACTTGTTGATCCAGGGTTTGGTTTTGGCAAATCACTTGAACACAATTACCATATGTTAGCCAACCTTGAAGAGTTTCAAACATTAAATGTACCTGTTTTGGCAGGTATGTCTCGTAAGTCAATGATTGGAAATTTGTTACAGCGAGAAATGGGTCAACGCTTAGCTGGTAATGTTGCAGTTGCGACCATAGCTGCTCAAAAAGGTGCGCAAATAATAAGAGTTCATGATGTTAAAGAAACAACAGATGCTGTTAAAATAATTAATACAATTAATGCTTGCAGGAATAATAATGAGCGATAAAAAATATTTTGGAACAGATGGTATCCGTGGAAAAGTCGGTGAAAACCTCATTAACCCTGAATTTGTGATGAAACTTGGTTGGGCTGCAGGTAAGGTTTTAGCCGGCCAAGGCACCAATAAAGTATTGATTGGCAAAGACACTCGCATTTCTGGTTATATGTTGGAGTCTGCATTAGAAGCTGGTTTGTCAGCAGCTGGTATTAATATAGTTTTGCTTGGACCTATGCCCACTCCGGCAATAGCATATTTAACTAAAACATTCCGTTCTGAGGCGGGTATAGTGATCAGTGCATCTCATAACCCCTATTACGATAACGGCATCAAGTTTTTTTCTGCCGATGGTATGAAGTTAGATGACGCCATCGAGATTGCCATAGAGGAGAAAATGGACAAACCCATGGAGTGTGTTGCGTCAGATAAATTGGGTAAAGCTACACGTATTGGAGACGCTGCGGGTCGTTATATTGAATTTTGTAAAGGCAATTTTCCTTCTTCATTATCACTTAAAGGGTTAAAAATAGTTGTCGATTGCGCTAATGGTGCAACCTACCACATTGCGCCAAATGTGCTTAGTGAACTAGGTGCAGAGGTCATAGAGATTGGCACAGAGCCAGACGGTGTGAATATCAACCGTAAAGTAGGCGCGACGTCAATGAAGGCGGTAACTGAAAGTGTGCTCAGAAATAAGGCTGATTTAGGCTTTGCCCTTGACGGCGATGGTGACCGCATCATGTTAGTTGATCACAAAGGAAACGTGATTGATGGCGACCAAATTGTCTATATTATTGCCAGAGATGCTCTTAAAAGGGGGCGTTTACAAGGTGGGGTAGTAGGCACAGTGATGAGTAATTTGGGCTTGGAAGTGGCTCTAGGCGCTTTAGGTGTGCCATTTTTACGTAGTAACGTAGGCGACCGCTACGTAATGGAGCTTCTTAAAAAGAAAGGATGGACAATTGGAGGAGAAGGATCAGGCCATGTATTGAACTTGACCGCAGCTTCTACAGGTGATGGAATTGTGGCTGGGTTGCAAGTTTTAGCTGCTATGTTACACGCGGATCTTACCTTGAATGAATTGAGTCGAGGTATGACTAAATATCCGCAGACACTTATCAATGTGAGATTTTCTGAAGGTACCAAGCCACTTCAAGACAAAGTTGTCACTCTTGCAGTGTTAGAGGCAGAAAAAGCTTTAGGCGACAGAGGGCGAGTATTGTTACGTAAAAGTGGTACTGAACCGCTGGTTAGAGTGATGGTAGAAGCGAATGATGCACAAGACTCCAGTACTTGGGCCGAACATATCGCTGATGCTGTGCGTAAAGTAACCGATTAGTCAGGTTTACAGGGCAATATTAGTTTCAGCTACTTGTATATTGTCATAGGGTTAGTTAATATCTCGCGCGCTTTTTTATTGGTGTGATGTAGAACATGACGGAGCATAACGTGCAATTAAATAGTCGTAGACAGTTAGTCGCTGGTAATTGGAAGATGAATGGCGATAAAGCATTGGTTAAGCAAATGCAGGAACAATTTGCTAGTGCCAGTCTTAAAAATATGGATGTTGTGATTTGTCCGCCTTTTCCGTATTTGGGACTTTTTGATGGCAAAGTGAAATTGGGTTCGCAAAATATCAGCCAATTTGACTCTGGTGCGCACACTGGTGAAGTATCTGTTGCCATGCTTAATGAGTTTAACTGCCAATATGTTATTATTGGTCATTCTGAACGACGTGCAGATAACAATGAATCTAACGCATTAGTAGCGCTAAAAGTTGAACAGGCATTAAAAGCTCACTTAACCCCTATTTTATGTGTAGGCGAACCTGAAAATGTCCGAGAAGACGGCACATTATTCGATTATATCGCCGCGCAGTTAGATGCAGTATTGCTGAAAATTGGCATCAGCCAATTTTCCGATGTGGTTTTGGCTTATGAACCTATATGGGCTATAGGCACAGGTAAAACAGCAAGTCCGGCGCAAGCGCAAGAAGTGCATGCTTTTATCCGCGGGCATTTAGCAAAACAAGACGACAATATTGCTGCCAACATAGTTATTTTGTATGGCGGCAGCGTTAAAGGTAACAATGCCCAAGAGTTATTTTCTCAGGCAGATGTAGACGGTGGTTTAATTGGCGGTGCCAGTTTAAATCCAGAAGATTTTTTAAGTATTTGTCAAGCGGCAAATCAGTAGAGGCAGCACATGGTTTTTTATGAAATATTAGTTATCGTTTATTTGATCGTAGCGGTTATGTTGATTGGTTTTGTACTGATACAACAAGGAAAAGGTGCCGGTATGGGTGCATCTTTTGGTAGCGGTGGATCAAATACTGTATTTGGTTCAACAGGATCTGGCAACTTTTTAACTAGAACAACTGCTATACTTGCGACGTTATTTTTTGTTATTAGTCTGATTTTGGGAAATCAAACAGCAGATAAAGAAAAATCTGTAGATGAATGGCAGAACCTAGAAGTACCTGTGGCTGATCAAACTATTGATTCTGATGTGCCAGCGACTGAGCAGTCAATTCCGGTTTCTTCCGATGCCGATGTACCTGTCGCAGAAGTCCCTAAAGAAGACGATGTACCAAATTAGTTAAACGTTAAATTGCGGATGTGGTGGAATTGGTAGACACGCAGCCTTGAGGGGGCTGTGGCTTAGGCCGTGAGAGTTCGAGTCTCTCCATCCGCACCAATTATTAAAAAAGGTCTTGGTATAACCCAAGACCTTTTTTGTGTTGATTCTTTAAAGTCCGGTAAAGTGGTGGCGGAACCACTAGAACGGATATCGAAAAACCGATTACCTTTCTCTCCTAAGATGGATGTCCATTTAATTGCCCTCATGTGAAATTAACTGGATAGCCAAGATAATACGTTAAGGGTAACTCAATAGCTTAAAAGCATCAGCTATGCTGATTTTCAATGAACCTGACCCGAAGATATTTGGGCTTTAGAATTAAATAGTCTGGAAGGCGAAAAGATGATGGTGTTGTCGACTTAATAATTGTGTGTAAGGGCATGGAAAAAACTTCATCTAAAGAACTAGAGTCCATTTTTGGTATGAAACGTTTTCTACCATCGATGGCTATTTTAATGGGGTGTAGCTAGTATTTGCTGCATCACTATGTTAAAAATTACCCCAGTATAAACATTAGGTATTCACATGGACCGTTTAGTTTTGTTTTCTATCATTTTTTTTCTTGGAACCGTTCCGATTGTAGCTATTTCTGCAAATTCCTTTCCGGCGACCTATATTTTACAGGTCTCCAGCAATTTAAGTTGCGAAACCCTAGACATTGAGCTCATTTCACAGGCAGATGATACCCGCCAACACATCAGATATGGCTCAAGCGCCTTTGCCGCAGTTGAGATGCCTTCAGGGTCTTATACTTTTGGTGATGTAACCTGCATGAATAAAGATGATGCAAAAGTACATGATCTGCTTAGCGATAAGATTGCACCTATATATCTTAATGCTGGGCAAGCCTATTATGGGGGGCGGATTATTTTTGAAGAGGTGGTTGCCGTGGATGCAAACGGTTCCCCTGATGTATTGAGCAACTGTCCGCGAGTTATGAGCCGCGCGCGGGGCCAGGGTAGCAATCAATGCCGCGATGGTGTGGGCGTAGATACATCTGCTCCAACCTCAAAACAGATCAATGTTTATCGTCCTGAGGTTACGGATGAGGATTTAGCCATTGTGCGCTCCGCGTTGTCTGCCACAAAAAAACAGTTACTCTATCTGCCGTTAGAATGTAAGCGTCCGGCAATCCCACCTAGTCTTTAGCAAATCGCCATGGTAGCAGTGGCTCGATATCGGTGTTTTGAACCGAGACTTGTTCAAGTAAATGCATCATATAGTCGAACGGCGTTAGTCCGTTTGCCTTTGCAGTTTCTATAATGCTGTACAGTATGGCACTGGCCTTAGCGCCTTTGGCCGTTTGACTAAACAACCAGTTCTTTCTGCCTATGACGAAGGGTTTTATCGCGCGCTCAGCGCGGTTATTATCGATGTTCAGGTGACCATATTGGGTGTAAGTGTTGAGTTTACTCCACTGATTTAAGCAGTAGGTGATGGCTTCGCCTAATTTGCTTTTTGCCAATACCTGCGACTCTGATTTTATCAGCCACGCTTCGAACTGTTTGAGCAATATAGTGCTCTTTTCCTGCCTTACTTTCCGCCTGTTATCAGGTGCACTCGCTTTTATTTGCGTTTCAATACGATACAGCTTTTGAATATGGTTAAGTGCCCAATCGGCTCTGCCGCTAGATTTTTTGCCCTGTGCGGTTTTGGCTTCAACGAATTTACGTCTCGCATGGGCCCAACAGCCTGCGAGTGTCGCTTGGGTTTTGTGGTAACCCGCATAGCCATCCACTTGTAGATACCCGTTGTAACCCTGTAAATAATCCACGGCACATTGACCCGCGCGACTCGATTGATAGTCGTACAGCACGATATTTGGGATGTCAGTATTGGGTAATTTCCCTTCAGGTGAGTCGGCGCCTGAGGTATACACCCACATATAGCATTTCGCTTTATCTTCGCTGACGACTTTTAAGGTGGTTTCATCAGCGGCAATGACGCCTTGCTTAAGTATCAATTCGTGTAAATGGTCATATAGCGGTGTGAGCAAGTCAGCGCACCTCAACATCCAATCGGCCATAGTTTTGCGGCTCAGTTCAATACCGTATTGTTTGAACATCGCTTCTTGACGATACAGTGGCAACCCAAATTGATATTTACTGGTGATTACCTGACTAAGTAAGCTTGGTGTCGCATAACCTTTAGGGATAACTGAAGGTGGCACCGGTGCTTGTTTGATGTGATTGCTAATGCCGTCCTTTTCACATACACGACACGCATACTTAGGACGAACATGCTCTATCACTTTAACTTGAGCAGGGATGAATTCAAGCTTTTCAGTCTTGTCTTCACCTATCTTGTGCAATTCATTGTTACAGCAAGCACAGACTTTATCTTCCTGTGCAATATCATGGATAACCACTTCACGAGGTAATGTTTTTGGTAATGGTTTACGCTTAGGTTTATTGCGTGTGTAGCTGATGTCTTCTTTTTCGACAGGTGTTTCAGCAACCAGCTCTTCTGCTTCATTAAACAATTCACCTTGACCAGGGTGACCTTCGCTACTCGCCCCAAATTGTTTTTGTTGGGCAAGACGAAACTGCTCTTCAAGAAACTGATTGCGACTTTCTAATCGTTCAACTTGCTTGCTAAGCTCGGCTATTTGTTGGCGTAGTTGGGCTTTATTCATGTCACTTATTATAACCCTAAGTGACTGTTTTCAATTAGATTAAAACGTGATCGTTAAATGCTACTTATGATCGTACGTTATAACCCAGAGGCCGTGTAATCCAAGCTGCGATGTCCAACGACATCATAGCCACCGAGCAACCATGTTAACTGCTGCTCACTCAAATTAGTGTGTTTGAGTTGGCCACACTTAGGCCATTTGAAGCGTTGTTTCTCCAACCGTTTGTACCATAATGCAAACCCGGTTTTATCCCAGTATAAGAGTTTGAGTTTGTCTTGTTTTTTGTTACAGAAGATAAATAATGCACCGGAGAATGCGTTTAATGTTAATTCACTTTCGATAATCGCCAGCAAGCCATTAATCGACTTTCTAAAATCAACATGCTCAAGGTGCAAATAAATGTCATCTGGCTCAACGAACATTCTCATGATTGCAGTGCCTTAACGAAACTTGCCAACCAAACAGGCTCGCAAGACGTCGAAAAAGATAACGAAACCTCGCCCAATCTGACAGATACTGATGGTTGAATAGTCGCGTCGATAGCAGACTTGCTAGCTTTTACAAAACGAGGCGGGTTAACTTGCTGTTGTAATCGCCCACGAAATTTATAAAAACTTGATGTGCTAACTCTGTGCTCTTTACAGAAATCAACAATGGCTAACCCACTCGTTTGTTGTTGGCTTATCAATTTCTGCCATTCATCTAGTGTTTTATGCTTCATAATACCTCCCATTACAGTGAGGAAGTATTTTCGAATGAATAATGGATGACTGCTAGGCGTGGATCACCGGACGCTTACATATCTTTAGGGTGACGCTTGCCGTTTGAAATAAATAAATCGCCTAATCCAATGAAGGTAGGCCTTTTCAGTTTTTATGCTATACCTTTTGGTTCGCAAAATAGTTCGAAACATATTCTATAAAAGGTGACTTTGACATAATATTACCCTCTGCAAATCATACTGTTTTTATATACAGATATAATGCATATTTTAAAATAATGCCAAGATTGCTTCCTATTATGTAAATTCCTTAGGTCTCGTTTTGTTTTTTCAAAAATACGCTAAGTTATTCATTTAATTATGGAAAATATTATTCACATAGTTTTTAATAGGAAGCAGAAAAGTCGCGTTAAAGTCAGGTCTCCTTTTGCTTTTCAATTCTTTGCGGTCTTGCTGGCATGAAAGTGAAAAATATCACATAAAAATTAATAGGTAAGTACTGAAATTGACGAAAATAAAAATCAAATCGAGAGTTACATATACGACATGCTCGATAATAAGCGTTTAAATTACAGGATACGTGTTATGCAGATGTCTACTAAGTATGGTATTGCTTTTTTGTGCATGCCGAAAGTGTGCATCAACATCTATTGAAAAGGCTATACAACCATTTTGCAATATAAATTTTTCGGGACATCCCAAATTAAAACACATTAATGCTCAATTATTCTCTGAAACAATATTTTCTGCGCACAAGAAACTGCTTCCAAATGTAGAGATAGAATCTTTCAGTTTGATAAGAGATCCTTTAGAAAGGATGGAAAGCAGGTATCGCTATAAAACTAGAGATGAAATTAAAAAACCCGAATCATCCAAATCATCGAAATTACACCGGTGGCATGAGTTACAATGAATATATCAAAGAATATATTTCTGAAGGAAAAAGGAAGCCATTTGCAAATTTGGCAAGTCAATACGACTTCCTAACTATGACTAATGGTGGAGATTGGCGTAGATCATATAATGCCAATGAATAGGCTAGACTTAGTCGCTGACTTTCTATCTAAAAAAATAGGGCGAGAAATCGAGATACCACATGAAAATATATCACCTAAGTTTTCTACTTCTTTAGACCATGAACTCGAAAAACAACTTCGACAATATTTAGCCGAAGAGATTGTCATGTATGAGTTTATAAAGGGTCATGGAAAATTTAACAAGGCGCTTCACTCGGACAAGCTCCTCGCTGCGCTTAAAGCTTGCCGGTGAGCGCAGCGTTAATGTCCATATTACTGCGATAGATTACCAAAAAATTGTATTTCACCACAGTCCGTTTACTTAGGCTAAGCAGTCATTTGGGAATTGAATCAGGCCGCTGTGAGGTAAGCGTCCGGCAATCCCACCTAGTCTTTAGCAAATCGCCATGGTAGCAGTGGCTCGATATCGGTGTTTTGAACCGAGACTTGTTCAAGTAAATGCATCATATAGTCGAACGGCGTTAGTCCGTTTGCCTTTGCAGTTTCTATAATGCTGTACAGTATGGCACTGGCCTTAGCGCCTTTGGCCGTTTGACTAAACAACCAGTTCTTTCTGCCTATGACGAAGGGTTTTATCGCGCGCTCAGCGCGGTTATTATCGATGTTCAGGTGACCATATTGGGTGTAAGTGTTGAGTTTACTCCACTGATTTAAGCAGTAGGTGATGGCTTCGCCTAATTTGCTTTTTGCCAATACCTGCGACTCTGATTTTATCAGCCACGCTTCGAACTGTTTGAGCAATATAGTGCTCTTTTCCTGCCTTACTTTCCGCCTGTTATCAGGTGCACTCGCTTTTATTTGCGTTTCAATACGATACAGCTTTTGAATATGGTTAAGTGCCCAATCGGCTCTGCCGCTAGATTTTTTGCCCTGTGCGGTTTTGGCTTCAACGAATTTACGTCTCGCATGGGCCCAACAGCCTGCGAGTGTCGCTTGGGTTTTGTGGTAACCCGCATAGCCATCCACTTGTAGATACCCGTTGTAACCCTGTAAATAATCCACGGCACATTGACCCGCGCGACTCGATTGATAGTCGTACAGCACGATATTTGGGATGTCAGTATTGGGTAATTTCCCTTCAGGTGAGTCGGCGCCTGAGGTATACACCCACATATAGCATTTCGCTTTATCTTCGCTGACGACTTTTAAGGTGGTTTCATCAGCGGCAATGACGCCTTGCTTAAGTATCAATTCGTGTAAATGGTCATATAGCGGTGTGAGCAAGTCAGCGCACCTCAACATCCAATCGGCCATAGTTTTGCGGCTCAGTTCAATACCGTATTGTTTGAACATCGCTTCTTGACGATACAGTGGCAACCCAAATTGATATTTACTGGTGATTACCTGACTAAGTAAGCTTGGTGTCGCATAACCTTTAGGGATAACTGAAGGTGGCACCGGTGCTTGTTTGATGTGATTGCTAATGCCGTCCTTTTCACATACACGACACGCATACTTAGGACGAACATGCTCTATCACTTTAACTTGAGCAGGGATGAATTCAAGCTTTTCAGTCTTGTCTTCACCTATCTTGTGCAATTCATTGTTACAGCAAGCACAGACTTTATCTTCCTGTGCAATATCATGGATAACCACTTCACGAGGTAATGTTTTTGGTAATGGTTTACGCTTAGGTTTATTGCGTGTGTAGCTGATGTCTTCTTTTTCGACAGGTGTTTCAGCAACCAGCTCTTCTGCTTCATTAAACAATTCACCTTGACCAGGGTGACCTTCGCTACTCGCCCCAAATTGTTTTTGTTGGGCAAGACGAAACTGCTCTTCAAGAAACTGATTGCGACTTTCTAATCGTTCAACTTGCTTGCTAAGCTCGGCTATTTGTTGGCGTAGTTGGGCTTTATTCATGTCACTTATTATAACCCTAAGTGACTGTTTTCAATTAGATTAAAACGTGATCGTTAAATGCTACTTATGATCGTACGTTATAACCCAGAGGCCGTGTAATCCAAGCTGCGATGTCCAACGACATCATAGCCACCGAGCAACCATGTTAACTGCTGCTCACTCAAATTAGTGTGTTTGAGTTGGCCACACTTAGGCCATTTGAAGCGTTGTTTCTCCAACCGTTTGTACCATAATGCAAACCCGGTTTTATCCCAGTATAAGAGTTTGAGTTTGTCTTGTTTTTTGTTACAGAAGATAAATAATGCACCGGAGAATGCGTTTAATGTTAATTCACTTTCGATAATCGCCAGCAAGCCATTAATCGACTTTCTAAAATCAACATGCTCAAGGTGCAAATAAATGTCATCTGGCTCAACGAACATTCTCATGATTGCAGTGCCTTAACGAAACTTGCCAACCAAACAGGCTCGCAAGACGTCGAAAAAGATAACGAAACCTCGCCCAATCTGACAGATACTGATGGTTGAATAGTCGCGTCGATAGCAGACTTGCTAGCTTTTACAAAACGAGGCGGGTTAACTTGCTGTTGTAATCGCCCACGAAATTTATAAAAACTTGATGTGCTAACTCTGTGCTCTTTACAGAAATCAACAATGGCTAACCCACTCGTTTGTTGTTGGCTTATCAATTTCTGCCATTCATCTAGTGTTTTATGCTTCATAATACCTCCCATTACAGTGAGGAAGTATTTTCGAATGAATAATGGATGACTGCTAGGCGTGGATCACCGGACGCTTACGATCTACTATTCACTGCATCCATCAAAAACTAACAGGATAGTCATCGTATTGTGTTGATTATTTATCAGTGATCTTGGTGTGCACTGTGGTTCAACATCTTTAGCTATTCAATGCAATAGCTGACCACTACATTTCACGTGATGGTCACTACTGATTAAGGGCAGTTAAATAGTAGGCAAAAAAAAGCCTGATAAATCATCAGGCTTAAAAAGAGAACACACACATAAACTATATAATCAGAGAAGTAATAACGGGTTTAGTTCAATCTTTCGGTAATTTATTTTTACTGAATGTAGCCTAGTCCAAATTAAGATAAATTAACCAGACATTTCAGCTCTTGATTCTTACTCCGTGCTCTCAATTTTCTCTGGGGTTCAATATTTTTTGCTTTTAGCTATCCACTGCATTTATCTGCTTTTTAACCTTTATCGTCGATAAACCTTGTCCCATCAAAAAATATAGCAATAATCAGGCTAGGTTTTATTTTTTGAGTTCATAGAGTGCAATTATTAGCAATAGAGTGTTTAGGTAAAACACTTAAGTTAGAAGGTTCAATGGCTGGGTGGCAACAATTGTTCTGGGGGGAACAATGCGTTTCGCAAGTGAGTGCCAGTGCCGACAATGAACATTTTTCACATCAGTTTTCCCTGCAAAGTGAGCAGGGCGACGTTCAAGTGTTGCTAAAAGGCGCTTTGCAATGGCAGCCTTTTGAACTGCAATTCCAACTTTTAGTGAATGATGAACTCATAGATGAAAATACACTGACCGAAAAAGACATAGAGCAAAGGCAAGTCATTCAAGGTAAAAAGCAACCGATGAAATTTAGTTTTATTGGCATGGGGGGGCTGGGTTTAAAACTTTTTAAAAGTGCCAAGGTGATTAAAGTGTTATTTGCTGCAGGCAGTTTAGCCGCTTATAGTTGGTTGTTTTCTATTCAGTTTGCCATAGCCCTTATATTGTGTTTGGTGTTTCATGAATATGGTCATATCAAGGCGATGAAGTACTTTGGTTTGAAAACAAAAGGTATTTACCTTATTCCCTTTGTGGGTGGTTTGGCTCTCAGCGACGACAAAATTAATACACGCTGGCAAGATATTGTCATTTCAATTATGGGGCCATTTTTTGGCTTAATATTGTCTATTGTTTGTTTAGTGGGATATTGGCTTACCGATATAGAAGTACTTGCAGGTTTAGCGGTATTTAATGCGCTGCTCAATTTATTTAATATGTTACCTGTATTGCCTCTAGATGGTGGCCATGTGCTTAAAAGTATCGCTTTTTCAATTAACTCTCGAGTGGGTATCGTCGCCTGCGCATTGGGAGCCATGTTAGGTGTGTATATCAGTTATCACTTTGGTTTAGCTTTGTTAGGTTTTTTACTTGCCATAGGTAGTGTGGAAATATTCTTTGAATATAAACGCAGGCACCTAAGTGAGTTATTGCCCCTTAATCTTTATGCACAAGTTATTTCTATGTTGTGGTACGTAATCACTTTGGGTGGCTTAAGTGACATTATTTGGTTTGTGGGACAGACAGATAAAGTGCTTTGTCATTACCCCTTAAAATATTGAGTAGCTAAGGTTACTCAATCTCTAAATTATTTAGGGTTGTTAATTTATGGTACAGGTTTTTGCAGCGAATGATGGTCATGAGGAGGCAGGTTATTGAAAACACTATTTGTGAGGGGCAGTACTCCTGATACCTAACTGCTGTTAGTTATACTGCATTTATATTTTTGTCTGAATACAACATTTATAGCCTAGCAGGTTGGTGTCTTTCATTCACACAATGAAGTATGCCACTACAGGGCATAAACTTGATTAAATTATGTGTTTATAGCCCAACACAATGTTGATCAGTTTTTGTTTTCTGGTGAGGTATGTTGGGTATTGAAGATAGGCAAAATTGCCTTAATATTTAATATGGAGTTGAACTTACTGAGCAGAAAATTGGAGTGACGATCCCTTGAAAATTTGAATATTATATCCACGGAGCTGTTTTTAGCCAAGCTTTAAATCCTTGGGTGGGAGGCTGTTAGCTGCGTAAATCTATGGGGATGCCTTAACTTATATTTTGGTTTTTCTTATTAATAATCTACTGGTTTTCTTGATAAAACATAAAATGTGCCTATCAAGATTAAGCTGTAAAACAATATCTGTCATTCAGACTCGATAATATTACCTCTTCTGCTAATTATACTTGCATAACTGCTCCAAACCCGTAAAATACGGCGGCCTTTTATCTGGCTAAAAACTGTCAGAACTAAAGGTAAATTAAGTTAACGAAAACGCTACAACGAGTCTGAGGCATATATGGTTACTATTCGTTTACAGCGTGGTGGCGCTAAAAAGCGTCCATTTTATCAAGTAGTGGTTGCAGACAGTCGTCGTTCACGCGATGGCCGTTTTATTGAAAACATTGGTTTTTTCAATCCAACTGCAATGGGTCAAGAAGAGCGTTTACGCTTGGATTTGGGCCGTGTTGAGCATTGGGTTGGGGTAGGCGCTGGCTTATCTGACCGTGTTGCACGCTTGGTAAAAGATGCACAAAAAGCAGCAGCTTAATTGCAGTTGCAAAAAAAGGTTTAAGAAATGAGTCTTGCGTCTGACACATTAGTGATTGGCATTATCGGAGCACCTTACGGTGTGAAGGGTTGGGTCAAAATCACCTCTTATACCCACGATTTAGACGGCGTGTTTGCTTACACTCCTTGGCTTTTAGGTCAAGTGCAAGAAGGCAAAGAGTATGTCGTAGACCAGTGGCGAACCCACAATAAAGGTTTAGTTGCCAAACTGGTTGGGGTGGATAATCGAGACGATGCCGAAGGTATCAAAAATCTTGAGATTTCCATTAAAGCAGCAATGCTACCTGAATTAGATGACAGCGATGTTTATTGGCGTGAGTTAGTCGGCATGCAAGTCGTTACCGATAAAGGTTACAACTTGGGTGTGATTAAAGAGTTATTCGAAACCGGCGCTAACGATGTGTTGTTAGTGAAAGCCAACTTGAATGATGCTTTTGGTCAAAAAGAACGCATGGTTCCTTATTTGTTAGATCAAGTGATTAAACAAGTGGACCGGCAGGCGAAGACGGTCACAGTGGATTGGGATCCTGCATTTTAATGCAAGAACCTAGTCGGGAACCGAGTCGTTGGTATGGTGTTATTAGTCTTTTTCCAGAAATGTTTGAGACTTTTACCCAGCAGGGAGTAGTAGGGCGAGCGGTGAAAACCGGGTTGTTACAAGTAGAGTGTTTTAATCCAAGAGACTTTACTTTCGACAAACATCGCACTGTTGACGACCGGCCATACGGTGGTGGACCTGGCATGCTGATGATGGTTCAGCCATTAAAAGACGCTATTCTGGCAGCTAAAGCAGCTGGCCGAAGAAAAACAAAAGTGGTTTACCTTTCTCCCCAAGGGAAAAAGCTGGATCAGGCAGGGGTGAAACAGCTTTCTGAAAATGAAAGTTTGATCCTAGTAGCCGGTCGGTATGAAGGTATCGATGAACGGGTAATACAAACACAGGTTGACGAGGAATGGTCAATTGGTGATTACGTGTTAAGTGGCGGCGAACTCCCTGCGATGGTCTTAATGGATGCAGTTTCAAGATTTGTACCCGGTGTGTTAGGGCATGAACAATCTGCCGAGCAAGACTCTTTTAGTCATGGCTTGTTGGATTGCCCGCACTACACCCGGCCAGAAAACTTGGACGGTGAGCTTGTTCCAAAGGTGTTGTTAAGTGGTGACCACAAAAAAATCAGGCAGTGGCGGTTACAACAGTCGTTAGGTAGAACCTGGCAACGACGCCCTGAATTATTAAACGCTCTAGCTCTGACTGAGGAGCAGCAAACGTTGTTAGATTTATTTCTACAAAGTTTGCCGCAGCATAATGACAGTTAATCTAGTATGAGAGGATATGATGAGTAAAGTAAATCAAGACATCATCAAGAAAATTGAAGAAGCGCAGCTAAAAACTGACGTTCCGGCATTCAGTGCTGGTGACACAGTCGTTGTGCAAGTACGCGTTAAAGAAGGCGAAAAAGAACGTCTCCAGGCTTACGAAGGCGTAGTTATCGCTAAACGTAACCGTGGCCTACACTCTGCTTTTACAGTTCGTAAGATTTCTAACGGCGAAGGTGTTGAGCGTATATTCCAAACACACAGCCCGGCAATCAGTTCTATTGAAGTGAAACGTCGTGGTGCTGTTCGTCGCGCTAAACTTTATTACTTGCGAGAGCGCTCTGGTCGTTCTGCACGTATCAAAGAAAAGCTAGGTTAATTTAATTTTTGCGTTATCGTTAACTTAATAAGAAAACCCGCCTTCTGGCGGGTTTTTGCTATCTGTTATTCATTAATCACTCGTGATAACTCAGTACTTCTATTTCTAATTTTTCATCAAAATTAAAATAAAAACGTCTTCTAGGTTCATAATTAAAGGTTGCGAGCTTTGCTTTGACTCTTTTTTCGATAATATCTAAATCATCGACTTGAATACCAATATGGTCAAGATTGACGATGGTCTTGTTAGAAGTATTTGTATAGTGTTTATTTTCGCGGCTATTTAACACTAGCTATGTATTATCTGTACCTAAGTGAATAATCTTGCCTTCGCCTTTTGCCGCAACTGCCCAAGGGATATTCCAGTCAAATATTTTGGCTAGCATGTTAGCCGTTTTTTGTATCAGTGTTCCTTAGGTTGGTGTGTTCAAGTGCAGATGGCCCCTTTTTAGTCAGAAAAATGTTTATTTGACGAGTAAAGGTAGTTTGCTATCTATGTCTGTCCATTCATCTGCATCTGCAGGCGGTGCTTTAAGCTCAATAATATTTGGCCATACTTCAGCTAACTCGGCGTTGAGTTGTAAATAGTGTTGTTGATTTTCAGGTAAATGACAGTCCTGAAATATTGCGTCTACCGGACATTCAGGGATACACAGACCGCAGTCTATGCAAATGTCGGGATGGATCACTAAGAAGTTTTCACCTTCATAAAAGGCATCGACCGGGCACACAGGTACACAGTCGGTATATTTACATTTAATGCAACTGTCAGTAACGACAAAGGTCATGGCTGTGGATATCTTTGTTTTATTTTTTTCATTTATCGATCATAAAGTAGCGACAGCAAAAAACAACAACTGTGTCTCTAATTCAATATAGAATTTACCTATCGTAAGTATCCTATCTGTCATAAAATACACTGCCTCAAAAAATGCTGGGCTTCGCCTAATAGAGGTGAGTTATTTATGTTCTATCATTGGAAACCTTATGTTGCGTTTAAACGAAGTTAAATTACCTTTAAATCATAATGAAGAGGCACTGCCAGCTGCCATTTTGCAGAAGTTGGGAATTGCCTCAGAAGATATGCTGTCTTTTGAGGTATTTAAACGTGCTTATGATGCGCGCAACAAAGCTGATATTTTGCTGATTTATATTGTGGATATTGAGGTGGCTAATCAAGCTAATCTACTAGCGCAGTTTGTCAACGATCCCCATGTACGTGAAACCCCGGACATGACATATAAGTTTGTTGCTAAGGCACCACAAAAACTGACTTCTCGGCCAGTGGTTATTGGCCTTGGTCCCTGCGGTTTATTTGCTGCCTTGATATTGGCGCAAATGGGTTTTAAACCCATAGTATTAGAGCGCGGTAAGGCGGTCCGTGAACGTACCAAAGATGTATTTGGTTTCTGGCGTAACAAACCTCTTGATACTGAGTCAAATGTACAATTTGGAGAAGGTGGAGCAGGTACTTTTTCAGATGGAAAGTTATATAGTCAAATCAAAGACCGTAAGCATTATGGTCGCAAAGTGCTGCATGAGTTCGTGGCAGCTGGCGCACCAGAAGAAATTTTATATGTTAGCAAACCGCATATCGGCACATTTAAGTTGGTTAACATGGTCGAAAAGATGCGTGCACAAATTACCGAGTTAGGCGGTGAGATTCGATTTGGTACCAGAGTTGATAAGGTAGATATTCAAAACAACCAACTTAAAGGTTTACATTTATCAAGCGGTGAACATTTGGTTTGTGAACATGCTGTTTTAGCTGTGGGACATAGCGCACGAGACACTTTCGAAATGTTACATGAGCAAGGTGTTTATGTAGAAGCTAAGCCGTTTTCAATTGGCTTTAGAATAGAACACGAACAGTCGATGATAGATAAAAGTCGTTTCGGAGATAATGCAGGCAATCCTATTTTAGGTGCTGCGGACTATAAGTTGGTACACCATTGTAAAAATGGTCGTTCGGTTTATAGTTTTTGTATGTGTCCTGGTGGAACCGTGGTGGCCGCTGCATCTGAAGCGGGACGAGTCGTGACCAATGGCATGAGCCAATACTCACGTCATGAGCGTAATGCAAATAGTGCTATAGTTGTGGGCATTACACCTGAACAAGACTATCCAGAACACCCTTTAGCGGGCATTGCCTTACAGCGCGGACTTGAAGAGCTTGCCTACAAAGTGGGTGGCGAAAATTATCACGCACCCGCGCAATTGATTGGCGATTTTTTAAAAGGAAAGTCGAGTGAGCAGCTTGGCGTGGTAAAGTCTTCCTATACGCCAGGTATCACGTTGACAGATTTATCTAAAGTCGTACCAAGTTTCGTTATTGAAGCTATTCAAGAGGCCATTCCTGCCTTTGATAAAAAAATCAAAGGGTTTGCCAAAGCTGACGGGTTGTTGACGGGCGTTGAAACCCGCACTTCATCACCTATTTGTATTAAACGTGGCAAAGACCTGCAAAGTATTAATACGGGGGGGTTATATCCTGCTGGAGAGGGTGCTGGTTATGCAGGAGGTATTTGGTCGGCAGGCATTGATGGTATTAAAGTGGCAGAAGCTTTAGCGTTAGATATGTTATCCCAAAATAAAATAAAATAAAATAAAATAAAATAGATTAGTGCCACACATTGAAACATTCCAGAAATTTACATAAAGATAGTTACCCGTTAACGCAGCTAGTGCAGAGTTATCCTGCTTTGCAACCACATGTTCTCATTAAGCCTGATGGTAGCAAAACGATAGACTTTGCCAATCCAAATGGTGTGAAAGCTCTTAACGCTGCATTATTATCACACTATTATCAGGTGAAATTTTGGGATATGCCAGCAGGATATCTATGCCCTCCCGTTCCAGGTAGGGCCGATTATGTTCATTACTTAGCCGATCTATTAGCCAAAGATAATCAAGGAGAGGTGCCTAAAGGCAAGACTATTAGAGGTTTAGATATTGGCACAGGTGCAAATGTTATTTATCCGATTATTGCGACTAGATCTTATGGTTGGCAAATGGTGGGAACCGACATTGATGCTGTTTCGATTAAATCGGCTAACGCTATTATTAATTCAAACTCGGTTTTAACTAATGACATTGATGTTAGGCAACAAGATAACCAACGACATATTTTCAGTGGTGTAGTAAAACCAAATGAGTACTTTAATTTTTGTATGTGTAATCCGCCTTTTCATCAATCGGCTGAGCAGGCTAAAGCTGTTTCCCAGCGAAAAATTCAGAATCTAACCAAGAATAAGACAAAACGGGGCAGCCACCTAAGTGCAGAAAAGCAAAGCGCTACACTTAATTTTGCTGGGCAATCAAATGAACTCTGGTGCGAGGGAGGAGAATTACAGTTTATTCAGCGAATGATTGTTGAAAGCCGTGACTATGCAAGCCAAATACGCTGGTTTAGTAGCTTGGTTTCGAAGAAAGACAACCTCATTCAGATATACAAAAGTTTGCGTGAACTGGGTATCACCGATATTAAAACTATCGAGATGGCACAAGGACAAAAAGTCAGTCGTTTTGTGGCGTGGCGTTTTTAAAAGAAGCTTGAGAGGAGTAATGTGAGCGACTTAACCGAAAAACAAAAAATGTTGCAAGGGCTTGAGTACTTTCCCAGTGACAAAACATTACAACAAGACAGAGCTAATGCTAAAAGGCTTTGCCAGCAATTTAATCAGTTTGATATCGATGATAGAAAAGGCAGTCGAAAAATCATTAAATCACTATTTGGTCAGTCTGCAGGTGCTTGGATAGAGCCCAACTTTTATTGTGATTACGGTTACAATATTTCTACAGGCAAAAACTTTTATGCCAATCATGGCTTAGTGATTTTAGACGCCGCACCTGTAATTTTTGGCGCTGACGTCATGCTTGCTCCTGGCGTAATGATTTCTACTTCTACTCATCCCTTAGAACACCTCAAACGCAACAAAGGCATTGAAACCGCCAAACCGATTAATATTGGTGATAGCGTTTGGATTGGCATGGGCGCCAAGATATTAGAAGGTGTAAATATTGGTGATAACGCAGTCATTGCTGCAGGCGCAGTAGTCAATAAAGATGTTCCAGCTAATACTGTAGTGGCGGGTGTGCCCGCTAAAGTGATTAAAATTTTGAATTGAACGGGTAAGTGGATACGAAATAATATTGTATCTTGTTCTTTGTTGCTAGGGGGATGGTAAAACGTTTCTGGTAAATACTACTATTTTATTGAATACAAATATGGAGATTTTTTATGTCGAGTCAAACTAGTTGGACAATGCGTGCATTGGACAAAGTGGAAAGAGTTGGAAATAAGTTACCTGATCCTGCCATTATTTTTTTATTTTGTCTGGTTGTGGTGTGGGTTTTATCAGCCATATTATCAAACTTCACCTTCAGTGCGATAGATCCTAGAACGGCTGAAACTGTGGTAGTAAACAACTTATTAACGGGTGATTCTATGGCAGATTTCTTGTCTAGAATGGTTACTATCTTTACTGGTTTTGCTCCCTTAGGTGTCGTGTTAGTCGCTATGTTAGGTGTGGGAGTCGCTGAGCATTCAGGGTTTATCAGTGCAGGTTTGAAACGTATGCTCGACTCAACCCCCAAGGCATTGTTAACACCTATGGTGGTATTAGTGGCCATTGTTAGTCATACCGCTACCGATGCTGGGTACGTGTTGGTGATTCCACTTGCAGGTGTTATTTTTTATGCGATGGGTAGACATCCTCTAGCGGGTATTGCCGCTGCATTTGCGGGTGTTAGTGGAGGCTTTTGTGCCAATTTCATTCCATCTGCTATCGACCCTCTATTGCAGAGTTTTACGCAGAGTGCGGCGCAAATTATTGATCCTGTCATGCAAATAAACCCGCTTAACAACTGGTTTTTCAATTCTGCATCAACCTTGTTGGTCGTGAGTGTCGGCTGGTATTTAACCGATAAAGTCATTGAGCCACGCTTAAAAGATGTTGAAGTTGATGGTGATCCTGCTGACATTCCGAAGTTCGATGAATTGAATGCAAAACAAAAGAGGGCGTTGAAGGTTGCTTCCTTGACAATGTTGGGAGGACTGATTGCTTTAGTCGCCGTTTTATACCCTGACTCTTCACCGTTTAGGGCAACTACTGGTGAGTTAACATCATTTACTGCACCTATTATGCAATCTATTGTTCCAATTATCTTTTTGCTGTTTTTATTACCGGGTGTTGTATTTGGTTTTATGTCGGGCACTTTTAAGTCAAGCAAAGATATAATCGATACTATGACGAAAGCCATGCAAGGTATGAGTTACTACATCGTTATGGCCTTTTTCTGCTCGTTATTTATTGATGCGTTTGGTAATTCAAACTTAGGTGCATTGTTGGCAATAGAAGGGGCAGAGGTATTAAAAACATTGGCACTACCGAGTATGGTGACAATAGTGGGAATTATTTTTTTAACCGCATTCGTGAATCTGTTTGTGGGTTCCTCATCGGCTAAGTGGGCCTTGTTGGGACCTATCTTTGTGCCTATGCTGATGCAGCTAAACATTTCGCCAGATTTGACTCAAGCGGCATATCGGGTCGGGGATTCATCTTCAAATATTATCACGCCCTTAATGCCGTATTTTCCTTTAGTTGTGGTGTATTGCCAACGTTATGTTAAGTCTACAGGCATTGGCACTTTATTATCGTTAATGTTGCCTTATTCAATTAGTCTTTTGTTACTTTGGTCATTATTTCTTCTCGCTTACTGGGGGCTGGGTATGCCGTTGGGGATCCAATCAAGTTATGTTTATCCTGCAGGATAATCATTATAATTGACGATGTTTTCAAAAGGATTCCCTTCTTTTAGGATTGATTTTTAAGACATATATAGGATCTCTAGAATACTGTATCCCTGCTTAAGTGTTATTGTGTTGACTATTTTTTATGGATGTTTTTGCATGAAAAATCAGCAAGTAACCTAATAATGGCAATTAAAACTTGTTGTTGATTTTAATAGATGTTAAAAAGTCAATATGTTCTAGAAAATAATATGTCTCACTGTGTACTAAAATCGTTACACTGTCTGATTGTTATAGAAATGTCATGTGCTACGGGTCTCATAATGTGCTGACCCAATGCCAATTTCAGTTTATTTTAAAAGAGTCAAATCATGTTACGTGACAGCATCAATAATATTAATATTTCCTCTGAGAAAGTATTAGTGACACCCCAAGAGTTAAAAACAGAGTTACCAGTGAGTGATTCTTCTTTACAAGTTATTCAATCTTCAAGGCAAGTTATTAGTGATATTTTGCATCGCAAAGACCATCGCTTTTTAGTGATATGTGGTCCTTGTTCAATACATGATATTGAAGCAGCAAAAGAATATGCGCTTAAACTCAAAGAGTTACACGAGAGCTGTAAAGACACGCTATATATTGTGATGCGTGTTTATTTTGAAAAACCACGCACCACTGTGGGTTGGAAAGGATTGATCAACGATCCGCACATTAATGATACCTTTGATATTGAGACGGGTTTACGAAAAGCCAGAGAATTATTGATTTGGTTGGCAGAACTTGAATTGCCTGTCGCCACTGAAGCTCTTGATCCAATCAGTCCTCAATATTTGGCGGAATTGTTTAGTTGGTCTGCAATTGGCGCGCGTACATCTGAATCACAAACCCACAGAGAAATGGCCAGTGGTTTGTCTATGCCTGTGGGCTTCAAAAATGGTACCGATGGCAGTTTAGGTATCGCTATTAATGCATTGCAATCAGCTGCATCTGGTCATAGTTTTATGGGGATTAATGGTGAAGGGCAAGTGAGTGTGATTACTACCCAAGGTAATCCCGACGGGCATATTATTTTACGCGGCGGCAAACAACCTAATTATGATTCTGTTTGTGTGGCTGATTGTGAAGCTGAATTAGATAAGGTGAAATTGACTGCAGGCTTAGTGATTGACTGCAGTCACGCGAATTCAAGCAAAGATTTTCGCAGACAGCCTTTGGTGGCTAAAAATGTTGTTAACCAAATTCTTGAAGGGAATGAATCGGTTATCGGTATTATGTTAGAAAGTCACTTGAATCACGGCAATCAAAGCAGCTCGGGTAAAACGCCTGCAGATTTAGAATACGGTGTATCCATAACAGACGGTTGCATTAACTGGCAAACAACAGAAGATTTGATTAACCATATGCGAGATAAGTTGATAACAGTCTTACCTATGCGATTAAATAAGCTAAATGACACCGAAGACTAGGAAACATTATGCCCGTATCACCTAATGAACTGAGTGAGCTGAGACAACAAATCGATGGAATTGATAGCCAGTTAGTTATGTTATTGGCTCAGCGGGCAGAAATAACCGCAAAGGTAGGGAAATATAAAAGTCAGGTTGGTTTGCCTATCTATGTGCCTGTTCGTGAAGCTGAACTGATTGCCAAAAGGCGAGCAGAAGCAGAACGACTAAATGTATCTCCAGTTTTAATTGAAGATTTGTTACGCAGGATAATGCGTGAGTCTTATCACACTCAAAATGTTAAGTATTTATGTTCTAACCCACTGATTCAAAAAATAGTAGTGATAGGTGGGGCTGGAGCATTAGGCAGAATTTTTGTTGATATGTTTAAGCGCAGTGGATATTCAGTCGAATTACTTGAACAAAACGACTGGCCGAATGCCGATACTATCCTAAGCGATGCTGGCTTAGTGTTAGTCGCAGTTCCCATCAAGTTAACCGAAAGTATCATATCCAAACTCACACATTTACCTGTTGACTGTGTGTTAGTTGATATCACTAGTACCAAACAAAAACCACTAGCTGCCATGATGGCCGCGCACAAAGGACCTGTATTGGGGTTGCATCCAATGTTTGGGCCTGATGTCCCTAGCATGGTTAAGCAGGTCATGGTGGTATGCCATGGTCGCGATGCGCAGCAATATGAATGGCTATTGCAGCAAATTCGCATATGGGGAGGTATATTGCAACAAACCACGGCTAAAGAGCACGACGATGCCATGGTATTTATTCAGGTGATGAGGCATTTTTGTAGTTTTGTGTTTGGCTCGCACTTAGCCAGTGAGAATCCTGACCTACAACAATTAATATCACTCAGTTCGCCTATTTACCGTTTGGAATTGGCGATGGTCGGACGATTATTTGCTCAAGACCCTGCACTGTATGCAGATATTATTTTTGATAATAAGGACAGCGTCGCTTTATTAACTGAATTTAGTGTGAAATTTAATCAGGCTTTAACTTTGGTTGAAACAAATAACAAAGGTGAGTTTATAAAGCAGTTTTTAAAAATTGGTTCTTGGTTTGGTGATTACTCCAAGCAATGTTTGGTCGATAGTAGAAAACTTTTACTTAAAGCTGACGATGATCGTTCTTTAAGTGAAGATGGTTAAACTTCATATTTAAGAATTTTTTAATAACTGCTTTTACGCAGCATTAATGATTCTGCACCGGTGGTTGTTAATACGTATTAAACGTTTTCTGTTAAACAAATTTTGTTGATTCACAATTATTATCAACAATTTTATCTATTTTATTGTGTTAAATAGTTTGATGTGTTATGAGTCTGTATGGGCTTGGTAAATTCATCGAATTTACCAAGCCCATTTATTCTACGGAACGTGCTACTTCAACAGCAAGTAGTGGTATACATTGGGTAGATTTGGTCTGGGCTACTTTGAATGAAGAGTTTGAAAACCTTAAACAAGTCTTACAATTAATTGAAGCACTGGCATCTGCAACTTAAGAAGAAAATCAAGCAAATCGTTAGTCATCTGTATTGAACATAATAGTGACTAGCAGTTTATGTGGAATAAGCTTATAAACAAACCTATGCTGCAGAAAACCTCGCCAAAATAGCCACTATATACTCATAAATTGGTAGATCCCTTTTAAGTGCAGCCAACCTATATTGTATGAAAACGGGTGCAGTTTGACTGCCCCGTTTTTGTGAAGTTGATTTTTAACAAAATTGACTATTCGGCTAAAGCACTTACCGCTGCCACCTTTGTTGGATTTATCTCTTCACTTGGGTAACAACCCAATACTTTAAAGTATCGTGTCATGGCCTGTAACTCTTCTAAAGCTTGCTGCATGGGTCCATCTTGTACATTACCTTCTACATCAAGATAAAACATTTCTTCCCAAGGGTTGCCAGTAATAGGTCTGGACTCAAGCTTGGTCATATTAATCTTGTTATCACGCAATACCATAAGTGCTTCTACTAAGGCGCCTGGTTTTTGCACGGTTGACATCACTAAGGTGGTCTTTGCAGGCACTTGTAATGGCACGTTGACAGGCTTAAGAGCAATCACGAAAAAGCGACTGTGATTCTCTTTTTGGTTGGCTAAGTTTGATTTAATCGCATGTAAACCATATAAACTGCCGCCGGCTTCACTGCCCATTGCCGCAATATCATCGCGATTTAATTCGGCCACTTTTAACATGGCAGCAGAAGTGCTATCGCAAGGTTTAACTTTTACATTACCTAGTTCTACAAGGAAATGACTGCACTGAGCAAATACTTGCGGATGTGCGTATAAAGTCTTTATTTTGCTAACGTCGGTATCTTGATTGACCAATAGGGCATGTTTAATGGGGTGGGTGAGTTCACCTATGATTGAAAGGTGAGTATGTTGTAGTTGGTCATATACCTCATTGATACTACCTGAAGAGGTGTTTTCAATAGGTAAAACTGCATAGTCAGCTTCTTTGTTCTCCACCTTCTTAATTATTTCTAAAAAACTTTGGCAGCCTATTTCAAGCAGTTCGCCTGGACGCCTAGAAAAATATTTTTGTGTGGCTAGATAACTATAAGAACCTTTGTCACCCAAAAAAGCGACGCGATTCAGAGGAAGGCTACTCCCTGGGTTAGCTCTTGCAGCTAGCAAAGCTTGTTGATTTAAAACTGAATCTTCAATGATCACATGAAATAATTGAGTGACATAGTGGGCATCTAATCTGTGTTTTTTACCTTCTTTTATCAATCTAATCAATAATTGTTCCTCACGCTTTTGATCACGTACAGGAATTTGATTTTTGATCTTCGTTTCAGCCACTTGATTAGTATATTGCTGCCTTTTGGCTAAAAAAGTCAGTAGTTGGGTGTCTAGTTCAGTGATTTTGACTCTAAGTTTTTCTAGTTCTGATGATGACATGTTGTTCACTTATTGTTTCAAAAAAATCCTCTCTTTAGGGAGGTTTAAATAATTTTTATAATTGAGAATTTATAAAGTCAGTACTTATATGTCAATGATTTGATTAAGTACAATTTTTCTGTTTTTTACAAATATTGAATAACAAAATTAGTGATTCAATATTCATGTAAATAGTCTAACAATCTGCACACTTCATTCACTTCAAAAGGTTTAGGTAAAATAGCTGTCACACCATATTATGTAAACTCTTAAAGTTTCCCCACCCTGTTTTGTTGGAAACCAGCATAAACTGAGTGGAGGCAAAGGACTCGTCATTTTTAATATGTTTTATGACATCTAGGCCTGTTCCGTCTTCAAAGTACATAGGACCAAATCTGCACCGTGTTTAGTAATCGCTTCAATGGCTTGTGTAATGATACCGAAAGCCTCGACTTGGTGAATATCGGCTGCCGCTAAATGATTAATTTTGATTTTACATTATGTATCAGAAGATTCGACTAAGATAATACTAACTTCTAATAACGCGAGACGATACATCGATACTCCTAATTTCTTATTGCTATTAACTATTAACCACCAGCTAGTTTCACATTATGGCCGAGTTGTTCGAGTGTTGCTTTAATTTTATCACGGTTGTCACCTTGAATTTCAATTATGCTATTTTTAATGGCGCCACCTGTTCCACACATTTTTTTTAATTGGCTGCATAAGTCTTTTAACTCTTTTTCAGGTAAGTCCACACCGGCTATTGTGGTCATCCCTTTTCCTTTTCGGCCCTTAGTTTCAAGGCGAATACGTACGATACCATCTGTTTTTATTGATGGTTTACTTTGTACTTTATTTAGGACCCTGCCTGTTTGTGTAGTGTAAACCAGTTTATTTTCCTTCATTTTTATCTTGTACCATATTGATGCTGAACAGGTAAGCAGCCATATTAATAAAAAAATACGAATTTTTGTAGGTAAAACTATTATTTTATAACATCAAATCAGTGTCAGATACTCTGATAGTTTTTATTATTAAATATTGGTTATTCATGCGTTTAATCAGAGGATTTTCTGAAGATGGGAAAAATGAACCTTATGCTTAAAAAGAAAGTTCGAATTTGTTCAAGTTTAATATTTTGCTTAGCTTATTTATGAGGTAATGAAAGGGTAATTAGTATCGTGATTAATTGACTAAAACCGCATGTATGGATAGTTTTGTATTGGGCATGTTAGTCAACATACTAAAAAATTTACAATCCAGCGTTTTTCCTTAATTTTTATGAATATTTTAGTGGTTTATGATGTTTCGCTTTTTGCTATGACAGGTGCTTGAACCTTATGGCTGTTTGGATACCCTTGAATCTGTGAATATAACCATTGCGATTGAGTTGAACGGTAAATATACCCATTCTGTTTATCCTATTATTGACTTAGTCCATGTTTCGACCAACGCTAGAGTTTATGTGGGATTGATTTATTGTGATGAGAGCGTTACCCCATAATTTTCTGGAACACGATGTATCAGAGCTTGATTCAGAATTGGTCAGTATTGTGCTTTTTGCAGTGTTTCGGCCTGATGAACATATTTTGGTAATTAGGACAAAAGACTCTGGTAACGCTTAAAATAGTGTGGGGCTGAATTTTTAAATGTTATAAAAGTTATGAATGAGGAATTGTTTTTAATAAAAAAGTGGTGTGAACCTGTTGAATACACGAACAAAAGCCTCACGTTAGTGTTGTTTTAAATTTTAATTAAGCTGTGAAGAAAGGCGTGGATAAAGTTGGAAAAAATTAATATTAGGGTTGCCCAACATACTGATGTAACGTCATTGGTAAATTTTAATCAATTAATGGCATGGGAAACTGAGCAAAAAAAATTAGACGAAAACATATTGACTAAAGGTGTATCGGCCTTAATTTTAGATGAAAATAAAGGTTTTTATTTGGTAGCTGAACAAAATGACATAGTGGTTGGTAGTTTAATGGTGACCACCGAATGGAGTGATTGGCGTAATGGTGTTTTTTGGTGGGTGCAAAGTGTTTATATTACACCAGACTTCAGGCGCCAAGGTATTTATGCACAATTGTATGCCCAAGTTAAAACTTTAGCTGAGCAACAACACAATGTATGTGGGTTTAGGTTATACGTAGAAAAAGAAAACCTTATCGCCCAAAAAACCTATGAATCTTTAGGCATGCAACCAACACATTATTTCATGTATGAAGAATAATAAATCTTTGTTGAGAATAATTCTCAATTAGATTAAGATCTGTCTTCAATCTTTGCAATTGTCTGTAGAAAGGTGTAACAACTCTTGAAAAATATCATTTCCTGTATGCTTGTCATAACAACAATGTTGTCGCCATTAGTTGTGGCCGAGCAGGTGAATTTGTATTCAGCGCGCAAAGAAGCCTTGATAAAACCTTTATTGGATAAATTTACCCAGCAAACGGGTATTTCAGTGAATCTAGTTACAGGTAACGCGGACAACCTCATTACTCGTTTAAAGAGCGAGGGCAAATATAGCCCTGCAGATTTGCTATTAACAACAGATGTAGGTCGCTTATACCGCGCTAAACAGCAAGGGCTAACACAGGCTATATCGGTATCGGCTGCAATTGCAACGGTGCCAAATAATTTTCGTGACGAGCAGGGGCATTGGTTGGGTTTATCATTGCGCGCTCGGCCTATGATGGTCTCTGTAGATAAGGTTGATGCTCAATTAATAGCTAACTTAGAAGATTTAATTAGTGCTGAATGGAAAGGGAGAGTGTGTATTCGCAGTTCGAGTAATATTTATAATCAATCTATGGTGGCATCGCTAATTGTTCAGTTGGGTGAATCCGCAGCCCAGGAATGGGTTAACGGTCTCGTTAACAATTTTGCTCGTCATCCACAAGGTGGTGACCGAGATCAAATTAAAGGGTTAGCTGCAGGGCTCTGCGATGTTGCTATAGCTAACACTTATTATCTTGCAGGTATGTTGAGTTCTAAGGATGAAATAACCCAACAGCAAGCTAAAAAAGTAAAGGTTATTTGGCCAAATCAAGCTGGCCGTGGCACGCATATTAATATATCTGGCGTTTCTTTAGCCCAATATGCACCAAATAAAAACGCTGCATTAAAGTTAATCGATTTTTTACTCAGTAAAGAGTCGCAGCTATGGTATGCCACCACTAACCATGAATACCCTGTTTTACCTGATATTGCTTGGAGTGAACTACTTCAGTCATTTGGCACATTCAAAGCTGAACAAGTTGCCCTAGGTAAACTAGGTGAGTTAAATGCAGCAGCCGTTAAGATGATGGACCGTGCTGGGTGGAAGTAAGCATAAATATTCCTAAATTTTTCTTAATAAAATAAATCAGTTAATGAAACACATAAACCGTTTCTATAGCTGGTTCAACGTTTGGCTTGTAACCATCGCCTTAGGCTGCATTATACTTGCGGCACCACTTGGCCTAGTTTTTGTGAGTGTTTTTTTTCCTCAAACTGAAATATGGCAACATCTATCCTCAACCGTGTTATCTGATTATATTGTTAACTCTCTCATTTTGGCCTTTGGTGTTGGTTTCTTAGTCATCGTGATTGGCACTGTATTAGCTTGGTGTATTGCAAGGTATGAATTTGCAGGTCGAAAACAATTACAATGGTTGATATTGTTGCCAATGGCGATGCCAGCATACATTATTGCCTATACCTACACAGGTTTATTGGACTTTACGGGCCCAATCCAAACGTTATTAAGGGAAACATTCCATTGGCAATATGGTGATTATTTTTTCCCTGATATTCGCTCTTTGACTGGCGCCATTATTATGTTGTCCTTGGTGCTTTACCCCTACGTTTATTTGTTAGCTAGAACTGCTTTTAGTGAGCAACCATCTAGCCTTGAAGAAGTATCACGAAGCCTAGGCGTTCCCCCCAGTAAACACCTGTTTAAAGTGGTGTTACCTCTGGCTCGTCCTGCTATTTTAATGGGGGCGGCCTTAGCAATGATGGAAGCGTTTGCTGATTATGGCACGGTGCAATATTTTGGTTTGAGTACTTTTACTACTGGTATTTTTAGGACCTGGTTCGGTTTGGGTAATGGTATTGCAGCCGCACAATTAGCTGCTATGTTGACCAGTTTTGTGGTGCTGTTACTTATTCTTGAATATCTGTCTAGGCGCAAAATTCGCTATTATTTTCAAGGACAAAAAGCGCAGCAAGTCACAAGGCAAAAATTAACAGGTAGTCAAGCGTTTTGCGTGCCATTTGTATGTGTTATACCTGTATTTTTTGGTTTTATATTACCTGTTTTACAATTATTAAAATGGGCGTCAATCACATACTCCAAACAACTTACCAGTGAATTTTGGTTATTGTTATGGAATAGTTTTTATTTGGCAGCCATCGCATCCATAACAGCAGTGATATTGGCACTTCTTTTTGCTTATGGTAAACGTCTTAATCCCATTAAGCCGATTCAATTTCTAGTAGGCGTGGTTAATCTTGGATATGCAGTGCCCGGAACCGTTATCGCTATAGGTGCAGTGATTTCGCTAAGTTGGCTGGATATAAAAATAAATACGTTAACTGAGAATTGGTTCGACATAAGTGTTGGATTAGTCTTTTCAGGATCATTATTTGCTCTGATTTTGGTTTATAGTAGTCGTTTTTTAGCTGTTGCAATGCATAACATTGATACAGGTTTGTCTAGAGTTAAACCTAGTATGGATGATGCTGCACGTTCCTTAGGGTATAAACCTTTGCAGATCCTCAGAACCATTCATGTGCCATTAATGAAAACGAGCGTACTAAGTGCCTTATTGTTAGTATTTGTGGATGTGTTGAAAGAGCTTCCCGCTACTTTGATTTTAAGACCATTTAACTTCAATACATTGGCAGTCAGAGCATTTGAGCTTGCCTCAGACGAACGCTTAATGGACGCGTCATTACCTGCTTTAGCTATTGTCAGTGTTGGGATATCACCTGTTATTTTATTGACGTTGTTGATGGATAAATCTAGCCCACATAGCCCACATGACAATTAAGGAACTTATGTTAAGTCTCAATAATGTATCCGTTGCTTATCAAAAAAGTGAGGCCGTTAAAGACGTTACCTTTGAATTAGGCGTTGGACAAATAGGTTGTTTGCTAGGGCCTTCAGGATGTGGTAAGACATCGATTTTGCGAGCAGTGGCTGGATTTGAGAAGGTATCAGAAGGACAAATATGCTTACGTAAAAAGTTGGTGAGCTCTCTGTATAGTCACCTGGAACCTGAAAAACGCCGAGTGGCTGTGGTATTCCAAGATTATGCGTTGTTTCCTCATTTAACTGTGGCGCAAAATATAGCTTTTGGTTTGCATCATCAAAGCAGTGCAAAAAAGCGTCAAAGAGTAACTGAATTACTGATGTTAGTGGGATTATCTGGTTACGACAATAGATATCCTCATGCTCTATCAGGAGGCCAGCAACAGCGTGTTGCTTTAGCGAGAGCTTTAGCTGTAAAACCTGATTTATTGTTGTTAGACGAACCTTTTTCTAGTTTAGATTCAGAATTAAGAGATGAGCTAGCCAAAGAACTCCGAATAATTTTAAAACACGAAAATACCACCGCTCTTATGGTTACCCATGATCAACACGAAGCGTTTGCTATGGCTGATGTAATAGGTGTGATCGACGAAGGACGTTTATTGCAATGGACAGATGCTTACGCGCTTTATCATCGTCCTGCTAATCGTTTTGTGGCGTCGTTTGTTGGTGATGGGGTATTTTTGTCTGCAACAATTGATAACAACATTAGGTTAAATAGCAGTTTAGGCGTCTTCCCGATCAACCCTGATAGTGGATTTAAGCAAGGTGATAAGGTTGTATTTTTAGTTCGCCCAGACGACATCATTCATGATGATGAAAGTAAGACTTTAGCAAAAGTGGTGGATAGATCATTTAAAGGATCGCATATTATGTACCAACTAGAATTGCAATACGTTAGCCATCCTAGGGTATTGTGTTTGGCACTGAGTCATCATGATCACCAAATGAATGAGCTTATAGGCATCCGTTTAGACTTGGAACATCTTATTGTGTTTACAGATAACGGTGATGATGTATGAAAGTTGCAATTGTAGGAGCTGGAATTACGGGTTGTTTGTTGGCAAATTTTATCGAGTCAAAAAGTGTAGATGTCAGTATCTTTGAAAAGTCACGCGGCTGTGGAGGACGGGCTAGTACAAAACAAACCGATTGGGGACAGTGTGATTTAGGTGCCACTGTTATGCTTGCCCAAAAAGTTGGCTTTATAGATTTTATGCAAAGACTGAGTGATGAAGATATTGTGAGCCAATGGCCTAGGAAGATATTTGTCTCGAATCAAAATACGGACATTAAGCAGTCATTAGAAAACTTTGTCAGTAACAACAATCATTACGTTTTTAACAGCAAAATGAGCACTGCATGTCGACACTGGATAAAAAATGCTAACTTGCATACCAATAACTTAATTAGCCAAATTCGCTACATTTTTGGTAAAGGATGGCAACTTCAGTCAAATGGGCTTTGGCAGGCTGAATTATTTGATAAAGTAGTCTTAACTGCTCCTTGGCCGCAAACTAAGGTGTTAATTGAACAATCTGATTTATCCCTAAAGCTGCCTGACTTTTCGCAATCCTGGACAAGTTGTTGGTCGACTGCCTTTAAATTAGACCAATTGGTCGTCTCAGATGTTGATTTAGTTTACTTAGAAAACCAATCTATACATACTCTAGTTCGGGATTCAGGCAAACCATTACGACCTGAAGTATTTGATGCCAACACGGGAGGGGAAAGCGAAATATGGGTGGCTCAACTCACAAATAACTTATCAGATGACTTAGGCAAGGAGGGCAAAGACAAAGCGATATCTATTGCCACTAAGGGACTTTGCGAATTGTTCAATTTACCTGATAAGTCAGTTTTGAATACTTATGCGCATTACTGGCGTTATGCAAGACCTCGCGTGGGGCAAAAGCCGTTAGGCATATTGAATCAACACGAGTATGGATTATATGCTGGGGGCGATTGGAGTTTTGGTACCTCTATAGAGTCAGCTTATGAAGCAGCTTTAGCCCTCAGTCAATCAATAATAATGGGAAAGTGAGGTAGTATGATTGCCAATATCCAAGAGTGGTTCAAACGTTATTTAGAAATCGAGGAAAATGATAGTCAGCATACAATCGAATTGGCGACAGCAGTGCTGTTATATGAAGTCATGCGAGCCGACCATAAGTTTGAAAAACTAGAGCAAGATAGTTATCGCAAGCAACTTCAGACACATTTTTCTTTGAGTGGGACCGAGCTTGAAACTCTTTGCCATTTGAGTCAATCCAAAGCAGACGGAGCAGCAGACTACCAACAGTTTACAAGAGTCATAAATGCTATTTATGGCGCAGACGAGAAAAGAGCTGTTCTTGATTCGTTATGGTCAATTGCCTATGCTGATCATGAACTCAGTCCTGATGAAGATTACACCATAAGAAAAATAGCCGATTTACTTTACATACCACATAGCCAATTTATTCAAAGCAAGTTGTCAATCAAGCCTGATTAAGCTGGTTTATCTACCTCCTATTTTCAATAAACGTGTATGGTTTTTATTGGTGTCTTAAATAAAAGACACTTTAACTATATGATTTAAAATACATATCTTTAAATTTCGCTACTAGTGTCTCAAATTTAAGACATATTATTTAATAGATATTGTAGGTCCTTTTCATAAATCCAATTGGTTTTTTTAACTCATTAAAATATATATAAAATAAACTATTGGCACGAACCATGTAATGGGCTAATCAGTCATCACATTCAACCTGGCTGGTTTCTCAGGTAGCAGCCATGGCCAGTGGGTGTGGTGAAGGGTAGTGGTGAATGGCGGGTCTTGTTATTGGTTACGATGGCGTTTGCATCTAATAGCACCATTATTCTTGATGCGAATATAAATTTATATCACTGCTGGCATAGATGCCTTTTTTAATAAGATTCGACAATTTGTTCATAGTGTTATCAGATTTTATTTAGCAAAGGATGAAAGTGATGTGAAAAGGTCCGATTACATTGCTTCGTTTGTGTCGTTGTCTCATTTTTCCAGTTCTTAATATCAAAATTAGCATGGGCTAATATTGATTTGATAGAAAAGCTTGATATGGATCAAAATGGTCAAATAACAATTAAGGGAGCTATTGGAAACCTTGCTATTATTGCCTCATTCTGGGAAATAGATATAGATAGCAACAGATATATCAGTTCAATTGAACTTGATAAGATGAAAGTGACACTGACGAAAGAAAAGAATATTAGGCAGTCTCATTAAAGATTAAATGGTAAAAATCGGCTTGTTCAAACTTTTTTATTACGCTTGGGCCACGATTAATCAAAAATATAAATGGGATTTTCCATGCAACTAGGCTCTCTACGGCAATTAACACTTATTAGTTTTGTCGTTGTTCTGGTGCCTTTGGCCTTGCTGGTCGGCTATAGCCAAATAAAGTTAAGTGAAATTGGTCAAATTGCCACGAATGAGGCTGAATATTCTGTCAACACTGTTAGACGAGTCAGTAAAATGGAAAGTTTGTCTGTTGATATTGAGCGACTAGTTCGCCAATACCATATTGTGAAGAAGGATGCGCTTAAACCTTTGATTGAAAAATCAACACAGCGGTTTATTGATTACCAAATACCGGTTTGTGAACAGCTTTTGGGAAAAAGAAACTGTAACAGTTTAATTGAGCGTATTAATTGGATTAACCAATATTCAGGTACTGAAGATCAATTGTTGTTGGATGCGCAATTAGCTGAATTTAAACAAAACTTATATGACTTAGCTGCACAAGTTGATCTCAGTCTTGACAAGAGGATCCAAGATCAACAGTTTTATGTGAGTTCGGTCCAGCAAACACAATTTTGGTTAACCGCCTGTTTGTTAGGTGCTTCATTTTTATTAATTATGTTTGGTTCTAAGGCAATATTAAAACCTGTCACTAGGCTTGAACGCATCATTACCGCTATGTCTAGACAGGAAGATACCTTACCGGTAATTGCCACTTCTGGTCCAAAAGAGTTAATTGTATTAGAGCAGAAATTATACCGATTAGCAGGCCGCTTAATTCAATTAGAAAATTTACGTCATGCTTTATTGCGTCACGCATCCCATGAGTTAAAAACCCCCCTAGCAAGTATTAAAGAAGGTTGTTCATTATTGACAGAGCAAGTTGTAGGACCTTTGAATGCTGATCAGAAAGAGGTGTTATCACTGTTGAATAGCAGCACAGACAGGTTAAATTTACTTATCGTACAGCTGCTTGATTACAATTTGTTACTTCAACAAGCTAAACCCGTATTTTCGAGGATCAACACCGAAATATTTATTGAGGAATTTGTGACTGAAAACAGTTTGGCTATTAAACAACATGATAACCAAATAGATATGAAAATAGAATTATCTACAATTTTTGCTGACCAGAAGTTGTTTAGAAGAATTTTGGATAATTTGGTGTCAAACGCCATTGCCCATGGTAGTAAAGGCAGCCCCATTATTATAAGTCTCTATCAGAAAAATAATATGCAGGTACTGGATTTCGCCAATAGTGGTAAAAAAATTGCTGTTGAGCAACGTCATGTCCTATTTCAGCCTTTTAGCCGGGGTGAGGGCGTGCGAAATGATAGAGTAACAGGCTCAGGACTTGGATTATCTATAGTCGCCGATTGTGCCAGAATGATGTTTGGAAAAGCCGAAATGGTAGAAGTGGATTATGCAGATGTATGTATTCGTGTAAAGATCCCAAATAAAGAAGCGAGTATATGAAATCAAAATTATTAGTCGTATTCAGCAGCTTAATTGTTTTTAACAGTTGTGAGTTACCGAAGTCTTTTAAAACATCCAAAACCAGCCATGAAGTACTAAAAAGTGAACCTGCTTGTGTTTGGAATAATGCTTCACAAGAGAATTTTTGTGAAATTGAATATTGGTTAAGGTTTTGGTATGAGATAGAAGGTATCGCATGGCTCGAACGTAAAAAGCAAATAGATACATTATCTGAACAAGATGATGATGTATTGAAAAAAATATTGCTTAGCCAAGGTAAAAGTACACCATATCAAGATCGTTTGCGAGCACAAGGTTGGGTTGAGTCAATTTTACCAAAATTAAGTCAACATATGCGCCGTTTTATTTTAATAGCACTCTATCAGCCTAGTCAGGACCTTTTAGAACGGGAGTCTGCGTTAGTGACGTTGAGTAAAATTAATACTCAACAATCGTTTAAGATTAAAGAGCAACAAATATTATTAAAAAAACAACAAAGTCAAATTGACCAGTTGCTCAATATAGAAACATCTATCATCCAAGGTATCGAAAAGGATAAACAATGAGTCAATCGAATATATCAGAATCTAATGTTTTGTTGGTTGATGATGATGAAAGTTTATTATGCTTAATGGCTATTAGGCTTAAAGGAGAAGGTTATAATGTGCAAAGTGCTGGCGGTGGAAAAGAAGCATTAAGGTTAATTAACACCCAAAATTTTGACGTGGTATTAAGTGATTTACGCATGTCGGGATTAGACGGCTTAAGCCTTTTTGAAGAGATAATTGGGCTTGGAAAAGATGTGCCTGTTATTTTGATGACCGCCCACGGAACTATTCAAGATGCTGTTGATGCGACCCAAAGAGGTGTGTTTGGTTTTTTGACTAAACCAATAGATCATGATGACTTGCGTAGTTTGATGAAAAAAGCGGTGAGTCAAAGCCAAGGTGCTCAAAAAGGACAGTGGTGCGAAAAAATCATTACCCGTTCGATGCAAATGGAACAATTACTTGATCAAGCTTATCGTGTCGCCAAGCGCGACTTTAGCGTATTAATCAGTGGAGCAAGTGGCACCGGTAAAGAACTGTTGGCCAGTGCTATTCATAAAGCCAGTAAAAGAGTCGATAAAGCTTTTGTAGCGATTAACTGTGGTGCTTTACCTGAAAACTTGCTCGAATCTGAGCTTTTTGGCCATGCTAAAGGTTCTTTTACTGGCGCGGTCAATGAACATAAAGGACTGTTTAGAGAAGCAGATGGAGGCACTTTATTCTTAGACGAGATTGGTGATATGCCAATCCCTCTTCAAGTTAAGTTACTTAGAGCGCTTCAAGAACAAACAATTCGCCCAGTGGGTAGTAGTAAACAAATCCCAATTGATGTGAGGGTTATATCTGCGACCCATAAAAACCTTAATAAAGAAATGCAGAAGGGTAATTTCAGAGAAGATTTGTATTATCGACTTAATGTAGTGAATATTACTTTACCTACTTTAAGAGAACGTTCTGAAGACATTCCTCTGTTGGCTCGACACTTGTTAAAAACAAGCGTAAAAAGGCATCAGGTTAAGGTTAATAGATTTTCTGATGATGCAATGCAATTACTCACCACTTTTTTGTGGCCAGGAAATGTTCGGCAGCTTGTTAACGTAGTTGAACAATGTGTTGCTTTAACTCACACACCTATTATTGCTTCGCATTTAGTTGAACAAGCTTTATCTACTTCAGAGCAAAAATGGCCAACCTTGACTGAAGCAAGGGATGCCTTTGAGCAGAAGTATTTATTGAAGTTGCTTAAAATAACCGATGGTAATGTTACAAGGGCGGCAGAATTAGCCGGTAGAAATCGTACAGATATGCATAAGTTGATGAAAAAACATGATCTTCACTCGATTGATTTTAAGCGAGTCTGAATGACCAGTTCAATTCAAATAGTTCACTTTAATAAGGTTTGACTAAAAACCACTGTTATTTACTTATAAGTTCCTTACAATACTGCGAATTTTTTGAATAATAAAAGTGGACTGATGCGATTAGCTCTAGGCATTGAATATAACGGTGCACCCTACCATGGTTGGCAGCGCCAACAAACTGTGGCTAGTGTGCAACAGCACGTTGAAGAAGCGTTAACTACTATAGCCAACGAACCTATCAAAGCAGTCTGCGCAGGACGAACTGACGCAGGGGTTCATGCTACTTGCCAAGTGGTACATTTTGATACTAATATTCAGCGCCCCGACCGCGCTTGGACTATTGGTCTTAATCGCTTTTTACCTGACTCGATTGCAATAAAATGGGTGAAAAATACGGATGAGGAGTTTCATGCTCGTTTTTCTGCTACTGCACGACGTTACCGATATGTCATTTATAATCATCGCCTACGCAACAGCATACTGCCTAGGGGTGTAACACATATACATAATGAGTTGGATCATGAGTTGATGCATCAAGCAGCTCAACATTTGTTAGGCCGTCATGATTTTAGTGCGTTTAGAGCTGTGGACTGTCAGGCTAATACGCCTGTGCGACGGATGAGTCATATCAATGTGAGCCGATTTGGTGATTACATTATGATTGATTTAACAGCGAACGCATTTCTTCATCATATGGTACGTAATATTACAGGCTCTCTATTGACGATTGGTAAAAAAGAAAAACCCACAACTTGGATGAAGACGTTGTTAGAAGGTAAAGACCGAACTAAAGCCGCATCAACTGCAAAGCCTAATGGCTTATACTTGGTACATGTCACTTACCCCGAAATTTTTAATTTACCAATTACACCTTTTGGGCCATTATTTTTACCTGATTGATACTTCTAAGACCAGTTTTATATTCTTGATGTATGCTTGATGTGATTTAATAGAGGTTCTTCGGCCCATAGGGCTTTAAATGGGTGCTAAATTAACCGTTAAATATTGTCAATTTGTTAAGTTTACCAAATTACATAACAGGATTTGATATGAGTTGGATTGAAAAAATACTACCACGCACTAAATCATTGACAAAAAGCAATGTACCAGAAGGAATTTGGACTAAATGCGGTGAATGTGCAGCAGTACTATATAAAACAGAGTTAGAAAAGCAGTTAGGTGTATGCCCTAAATGTGACCATCATATGCGTATTAACGCTCGTTCGCGAATTAATCACTTTTTAGACCAAGGTGACAGGGTAGAGTTGGGTGCCGAACTAGAGCCGCAAGATTTGCTTAAGTTTAAAGATTCAAAGAAATATAAAGACAGATTAAGCAGTGCACAAAAAAACACAAATGAAAAAGATGCAATCGTTATTATGCAGGGTAAACTGAATGGTATGCCCGTTGTTGTGGCTGCATTTGAATTTGCCTTTATGGGCGGGTCGATGGCATCAGTCGTCGGGGCTAGATTTGTGAAAGCGGTGAATGCTTGTTTGGAACACGATATGCCACTTATTTGTTTTTCAACGAGTGGAGGCGCACGAATGCAAGAGGCACTTTTGTCTTTAATGCAGATGGCTAAAACAAGTGCTGCATTAGCAAAAATGAGCGAAAAAGGACTGCCATATATTTCAGTATTGACTGATCCTACTATGGGCGGTGTATCTGCGAGTTTAGCTATGTTGGGTGATGTGAATGTAGCAGAGCCCAAAGCTTTGATCGGGTTTGCAGGCCCAAGAGTGATTGAACAAACTGTACGTGAAACATTGCCTGCAGGGTTTCAACGAAGTGAATTTTTGTTAGAAAAAGGCGCTATTGATATTATCGTTGACCGTCGTAATATGCGTGATAAGTTATATAGTTTATTGTCAAAACTGCATCATCAACATCACTGATTAATGTCTCATATCTCCCCCCCCCAAGTCTCTGAAAAAGAGGCTTGGTCATTAGACCAGTGGTTGACTTACCTGGAGCAGGTTCACCCAAACAATATTGAGCTTGGACTAGAGCGTGTTGCCGAAGTTTTTTGCAATTTACAGCTCGATATCAGCCAACAAACCGTTATTAGTGTTGCCGGTACTAATGGTAAGGGCACTACCTGTGCCTTTATCGAACAAGCCCTATTGACGTCAAAACATTCAGTTGCTGTATTTAGCTCCCCACATATTCTAGATTATCGTGAGCGTTTAAGAGTCGAGGGAGCCATGTTGACTGAAAAAGCGCACTGTCAGGCGTTTTTGAAAGTTGATAAAGCACGAGGCGATACTTTATTAACCTACTTTGAATTTGGTACATTAGCGGCACTGCAGTTAATGGCTGATTCCAAAGCAGATTATTTATTGTTAGAAGTGGGTCTAGGTGGGCGTTTAGATGCGGTGAACATTGTAGATGCCACTATAGCTGTGATAACCAGTATTGATCTAGACCATCAGGATTGGCTTGGTGATACTAAAGAATTAATTGCTATTGAAAAGGCGGGTATTTTTAGAGCCAATATCCCAGCAGTCATTGGTGAGCCTTATCCCCCAACGTCACTGGTTGATGCGGCCTTAAGCTACCAGGTTAAACCTTTATGGCAAGGCAATGATTATCACTATCAAATCGATGCCCAAGGATTTCATTGGCAAGGTGTTAATCGTTGTTATGATCATTTGCCAGTACCCAATATTCCAGTCCAAAATGCCTCAACAGCTTTGCAAGTAATTGAAGTATTAGGATTACGGCTAGATAATAAACAGATGGCACATGTTATTAAGCAAACCAGTTTGCCTGGAAGACGTCAGGTTATTCACATTGAACCCACAGTTATTTTAGATGTAGCACATAACCCACAAGCCACTAGTTTATTAGCCTTTGATATTAATAATATGAATTATAAACGGGTTATTGCAGTTGTGGGCATGTTAGCTGATAAAGATATTAAAGCAACACTTGCCCCAATGTTGTCTGTTGTATCAATTTGGCATTGCGCTACTTTAGATGTTCCTAGAGGGGCGCAGTCAAGTAGACTCGTTTCTGCTGTATTCAGCACAAAGCAAAAAGTGTTAGTATACGAGTCAGTCGAAGTCGCATATAAATGTGCTTTAGAAAAAGCTGAAAAGGATGATCTCGTGGTCGTTTTTGGATCTTTTTTTACTATTACAAATATATTGAAAATGGCATCGTTAACCCCTCACGAAAAGGTGTAAAAAAGTGTCGTCCGCATTACAAAATCGATTGGTGGGAACCGCTATGGTTGTTGCCATTGTGGTGATCTTTTTACCTGACTTATTAGATGGGAAACAAGAATCAAAGCGTAACTTATTTGTTGAATTGCCTCAAAAACCACCCATGAAGACGGTTCAATCCCCTTCTGCATTTGACACTGATGGGGTAAAAGAAGCAGCGACACGCAAATTCGAAATTATTTCTGAGCAGGCAATAGATGATAATTTAATTCCTAACTTAGAGGCTGAAAACCAATCTGAAAGTCGAGCTGTAGATGTGCAAGTCCCTGATGTATATTTAAAAAGTGAGTCTTTGTCGGTGGTGCAAACAACAGAAAAAACTAAGCCAAAAGTTAGTAGTTTACAGCAGCAAACTGTGGTGGGACAGGATGTTGAAAGACTATTGGATAGTGCAGGTTGGGTAGTACAACTAGGTAGCTTTCGCCATCAGAAGAATGTAAAAGACTTATTAAATCGTTTAGAGAAAGCTGGCTATCGTGCTTTTAGTCGGCCTGTGAAAACCAATTCAGGGACTTTAACGAAAGTTTTTGTTGGTCCTGATTTGCAAAAAAGTAACTTAGAAGATGCACTTTCCCATCTAAAAGAACTAACAAAATTACAGGGCAGGGTGACACCATTTACTGTTCAATAGTTTGTCGGCTTAAAGGTCCTCAGTTATTTTATTTTGTTAGAAAATTATCAGGATTTTCGCAATTCATTTTGGTAGAATGCGCGCGAATTTAATTCTGTGGTGTTAAAATGCTATTTTATCTTAATATCTCATCATTTAAGCGGTAAAAACGAATCTTATGAACTGGATTGACTATGCCATATTAGGCGTGATTTTACTTTCCGCAGTTATCAGTATAATTAGGGGCTTTGTAAAAGAAGCTATCTCCTTGGCCATTTGGTTTAGTGCGTTTTTTATTGCTAGCCAGTTCTATGCCGATCTTGCTACTTACCTCACTAAATTTGATGATCTGATGATCCGCAATGGTGTGTCTATTGCTATTTTATTTGTAGCTACTTTAGTGATCGGTGGTTTGATTAATTATTTGATTTCTCAGTTAGTTCAGTTCACCGGACTGACAGGTACAGATCGCGCATTAGGGCTTGTTTTTGGTGCTTTGCGAGGTATTTTAATTGTCAGTGCGTTGTTATTTTTCTTAGATACTTTTACTCCTGTGTCTTCATCAGCATGGTGGGGCACTTCAGTCCTTATTCCAGAGTTTAGCTTAATCATTGAGTGGTTTTTTGAATATTTCCAAAACAACTCAAGTTTTATAAAGCCAGTTTAAAAAGGTAAATAGCATGTGTGGTATTGTTGGAATCGTGGGTAAAAGCTCAGTTAATCAAGCTTTGTATGATGCCTTGACAGTCCTCCAGCATAGGGGCCAAGATGCAGCTGGTATCGTCACTGTAGATGACGGTGTGATCCACCTCAGGAAAGATAATGGCTTGGTTAGAGATGTGTTTCATACTCGTCATATGAAAAGATTAACGGGCCAATTTGGCATTGGGCACGTTCGTTATCCCACTGCTGGCAGTTCGAGTTCAGCAGAAGCACAGCCTTTTTATGTCAACTCTCCATTTGGTATTGCTTTCGCTCACAACGGTAATCTAACTAACGCACATGAGCTGAAAGATGAAGTAGCTAAGGTGGCGAAAAGACATATCAACACCACATCAGATTCAGAGTTGTTATTAAATATTATTGCTCATGAACTGCAAAACTGTGAAGGCTTAAATCTTACACCTGAAGAAATATTTAATGCTGTTTCCAAAGTACATCTAAAGATCCGAGGTGCATACGCAGTTGTTGCTGCTATTATTGGCCACGGAATGTTGGCATTCAGAGACCCTTTTGGTATTCGTCCGTTGTCTTTAGGTAAACGAAAAACCGAATTTGGTGATGAATACATGGTGGCCTCTGAAAGTGTTGCACTTGACGCGGTTGGCTTTACCTTTATTCGTGATGTGGCACCTGGCGAAGCTATATATGTGACTGAATCAGGCGAATTGCATACTCAGCAATGTGCTCATCAACCTATTAGTGCTCCCTGTATTTTTGAATTTGTTTATTTTGCTCGGCCAGATTCGTTTATTGACGGTATTTCTGTTTATGCGTCTAGGGTAAATATGGGTCGTAAACTTGGACAAAAAATTGCTAAAGACTGGTCTCATTTAGATATTGATGTTGTTATTCCTATTCCAGAAACGTCTACCGATGTTGCACTTCAAATTGCCCTTGAATTAGATAAACCTTATCGCCAAGGATTTGTTAAAAATCGTTATATTGGCCGCACGTTTATTATGCCAGGACAAACCATGCGCCGTAAGTCGGTTCGTCGTAAATTAAATGCTATCCCTTCAGAATTTAAAGATAAGAGGGTGCTTTTGGTTGATGATTCTATCGTGCGAGGTACTACATCAGAGCAAATTATTGAGATGGCACGCGAGTCTGGGGCCAAGAAAGTTTATTTTGCCTCTGCAGCACCTGAAATTCGTTTTCCTAATGTATATGGTATTGATATGCCATCAGCTAATGAGTTAATCGCATATGGTCGTGAGATAGAACAGATCAATGATTTGATCCGTGCGGATGGTTTGATTTTCCAAGACCTCAATGATTTGGTGGATGCGGTTAGTGAGTTGAACCCTGAAATTAAGCGCTTTGAAACTTCAGTATTTGATGGAAATTACATTACTGGTGACGTGGATAATGCGTATTTACAGCGTATCGATAATATGCGAAATGAAGAATCAAAAAACGAAGGTTTGCAAACAGAACTAAGTAATTTAGAAATGCACAATATGAGTCAAGATTAAGTCACATGTGTTCATCAAAAAAGCCACATTTCAGCAAAATGTGGCTTTTAAGAGAGCTGAAAATCGTTTCAACCTACGTAAACAGGTCCCATTCCCAGACTCCACAAAATAACCGAAGTTGCCATTAATATCGCAAGCAATACCAGACCACAAGTGACCACTGAGCTGGCGTAAATAAAACCTTTACCCTCTGGAATATGCATCAAAATCGGCGTGCCTGCGTAGAGTAAATACACCGAGTAGGTCAAGCCAACCAAACCAATAAGCATCACAAACCATAACACTGGAAAGAAAGCTGCAAGGCCTACCATAAATAAAGGCGTGGCAGTATAAGCTGCTAGCTCAAGTGATTGTGTATAGGTTGGGGTTGCATCGAATGCTTTGGCTAGCTCATGTATTAATATCGCTAAGGCAATTACACCCGTCATTAAACCAAAATACATCCCAATACTCATTAGCCTGGCACTATTAGACGTTAATTTAATAATGTCACCAACACCAATACTCCAACCCAAATGCGCAGCAGAATAATAACTCATCAAAACAGGTATTAAGGAAATAATAGCGATATGACTCAAACTGTAAAAATAGCTCTCATTACGTTCGTCAATTACATGCCACTCTTCTTTTGGATGGGTATATAGTCCCCACAGGTGATTTAAAATCATGCACTCAGTCTCTTATATTGTTAAAATCTCAATACGTTTTGTTAATTAAAATAAAACATATTATTAACAATTATTGTCTGTGAGTAGACCTTAAGCGTCAACCTTTTTATTTTTTTCTATGAGATTTAATTGATATTTATCAAAGGTTAACTTGGTTTGTTGAACACTATTAGTGACTAACAGGTTTCTATTAGGTTTTTAAAAACAAGCGGTGATAAATGCTCTGAGGTAACCAAAGAGTGGTTTTGGTTTATATTTCTAATCATAGTTGAGTGGACAAGATATGTTTGACTATGTGAAAAATGTAAATTGTCTTACATATTTTGATACTGTAATTAAATAAACTTTAAATTGTGCCAGCAGACTTTAAATACAGATCATCATTTAGTCACAGTTCATGTGTGCCATTAACATATAGTTTACCCAAGTGGGTTTGATTAATTTCATACTGCGTTTAATCGGGTTAACGGCAATTCCTGTGGTGGCTGTTAATTCAAAACCATCGGCATTTAATATAGGTATTAACTCAGATGGCTTAACCAACTTATTATAATGATGTGTGCCCTTAGGCAATAAACCAGTTACATATTCTGCACCAATAATAGCAATAACGAAGGCTAACCAATTGCGATTAATGGAGGCTATAAATTGTGTGCCTTGAGGTTTTACTAAGGCATTACAGCCTAGAATAAAACTATTGACATCCACTACATGTTCTACCACCTCCATATTGAACACAATGTCAAATTGTTGTTTGGTTTCAACCATTTGTTCAACACTGATTAACTGATAGTCAATTTGAAGGCCACTGTGCTTTGCATGTGCTTTAGCCACCTTTATATTTTTCTCAACAACGTCTATTGCCGTGACAATAGCCCCTTGCCTCGCTAAGGATTCGCTTAATATGCCCCCGCCACAACCGATGTCTAGCACTTTCATACTAGCTAACGGACGCTCCTTATTGTTTTGCGTTTTAAGTTGCGCCAATATCCACTTAATTCTTAATGCATTAAGCTTATGTAAAGGCCAGAAGGGTCCGTCTAAATCCCACCATGTATCCGCCAGTTTTTCGTAATAGGCTACTTCTTTAGGATCAATCTTAACCGACTGCAGGTTTGCCATTTATGCGACTCCAAATAAATAACTAGTTATCATACTTAGGCTGGCAATAATTGTTAGGAATGTGCGCAACCTACGATAGGTATGAGGGAGGGTAGGAATTAAAGAACTAAATTGTTCAATCCCCCAGATAAGTATGTATAAACATGCACCTGTAACTAACCATTGATTAGGCATGAGTAAAAACACAAAAAACGCAGTCAAAAATAAAAGATTACTTAATACAACCCTCCAGAATTTGGCATTTTGCATATCAGTTGTTGGCCACCAAGCACCGCATAAAAATGTGAAAATACCAAATGAGTAGAGGGTGAGGAAGTCTATAAACAAGGCATTATCGGTTAGTACGATAGATAAACTAGCCAAGCTAATGAAGGGTATTAAACCAGCATAGCCAAGAAATTTTACGACAGTCGGCATCAAACAAGTCCTATACGTGTCAATTTTAAGTCAATAAAATGGCGAAAACTAATACCTGTTTTTAAGAAGCATGATGGTAAAAAGATCAACTTTGCACAGTACTCTATGACACCTAGTAACGTATCAGTTATGTGTACCTTGGTTAGTGGAGCGATTTTGTACAAAAAACATGTGTATATACGTGAGATCGTTCAGCTTGGATGTGACTAAGTACGCAATAGTTTCTTGCTTAGCGTGTTTTAATTAGGCTGAACTCGATGTATGGACTCCACCACTCTAGTCCAGATAAAAGGGTATCTACCAAGACCAAAGGAGTCCATATACGGGTAAGACGTGCCGCAATCCTAGACCATTCAATAGCATGGCAGTAAAAATATGACCATAACCCACTTACCTGCGCTGTGAGGTCCTTAGCGCTTTATGGATGATAGCGGTTATGTCAATTTCCTGACAAACCCGGCAACTAAAGCAAGATGATCTAACTTTTTAGTCTATAAACCGCTGATGACATGAGAATTCACTCGCAAAATTGAGTAATAGATCAAGAAGGTTGATCGCCGTCAATTTGTTTTTTAAAACACATGTTTAAGTGATCAAATTCCGCCTGTATCAGTTGATAAGCGATTGATTTATTGTCTCTAAATTATGTGTGGAATGTTTGGTGAACATATAAAAGTATTGTCTCACTATGGAATCATTTCAAACTTAGAAGGAAATAGACATTTCCGAGTTAGTAAATATTGATAATTTTAATGACATTATTATCGAGTCCTCTCTAAGAGAAGGCTTTATGTTGGGTGACATATTAGTGTTTCCCAATAAAAGTGTAATCGTAAAACTTAATCAACACCATCATGTTAGTGGCAAAGCAATGGAAGTACTTTTTGTCTTAAGTTGTTGTTCTGGCAGAGTCGTAAGTCGTAAGGCATTGCTAGAGTATGTATGGGGAGATAAAAAAGGTGCTAGCTCAAAACTCAGTCCAATAATGACTGAGTTACGCCATTTGCTCGATGACAAAAAGGACTGCCCCAGATTCATCCAAACATTACCCCGCAAAGGTTATAGAGTAATTGTGATGACGTTGCCTCTTGATGAAACTCGTTTATCTGCTGACGTGCTCAAAACGGCTGTAAGTTTTGATCAAACATCCCAGGCTACAACCACTGCTAAGCTTCTTGGCGGGATAAATTATTGGCGTGAAACTCGCTTGTTTAAAATTGCCGGAACCTACATTGTAATGGCTTGGGTATTAATGCAAGTGGTTACTTTAACATTGCCCGTTGTCGATGCGGCCAAATGGTTTGATAAACTTGCGCTCCTTACACTGATTATTGGATTCCCTTTAGTATTAATATATAACTGGTGGACAGAGTGTAAACTTCGCCAAAATTTTAATCGAAAACACAACAATCTTTTCACTCATCCAAAGCTTACTAAACACGCCTATCGAGATCTAACCTATATAACAATTTCGACTGCTTTTAGCCTAGTACTTGCTATTTTGTTGGGTAATCAAGTCTATGATGCAGCTACACAAGTTAATGATAAAGTTGTAAAACAGGAAATAAGCGCCAAATTTTATTCTAATGCTGTTGCTGTCATGCCATTTAAGCAACTTGGTGACCAGGCTGCAGATTATGCTGTGGGGTTGTTACAATCCGAAATGCTGACTTTTTTATCACAATTTTCGCAATTGAGAGTCATTTCTGAAAGAGTGTTAGCGTCCTTACCTTTAGATAGTTCACTTGGTAAAATTCGTGATTGGACTGGCGCAAAATATGTACTAGAAGGGGTTGTTAACGTACAAGGTGCCCAAGTGCACATCATGACAACGTTAATTGATAGCCAAAGTGGTCTCCAAGTATGGGCGAATAAAAGCACTGTACCAAGCTCTGATCAACTCACTTTATATGAAGGCATCTCCCATCAAGTATTTAATGCATTAAATTTTTTAATGCCACATGAAGAATCATCTAAATTTCAGTTTAAACCCACTAACAATATCCATGCTTATGACTTTTACGTTAGAGCCAAAGGGGCGTTTAAAGACGCCTATAATGAAACCAAGTTTCTGGAAGTAGAGCAATTATTTTTAAAAGCTCTGGAAAGGGACCGCAATTTTGAACTGGCGCAGGCTGGATTGTGCCAGACGTATCTGGAACAATACAGTTTAAATATGGGAGCTCAGATTTTTGACTTGGCGCGTCAGGCATGCCAGAAAGTAAACAATCAGAGTAATGTTAAAGCTGAATCAGAGCTGGCATTGGGTAGACTATACTTTGAATCAGGTAAATACTCATTAGCGAAAGAGCACTTCACTAAAGCGTTGGAATTGAAACCGAATAATAGTTTGGGTTTGATTGGATTAGCACAATCATTTACTCGTTTGGGACGGTCTAAACAAGGTGAACACTATTATTTAAAAGCAATACTAGCTGAACCTGGTTATTGGAAATACTACGAAAAGTATGGTTTTTTCTTGTTTGATTCTGGTCGTTATTTTGAGGCGAGTCTGCAGTTCAACAAGCAAAGTGTATTGCAACCTAATAGTGAAGAAGCTTTTAATAATTTAGCTGCTGCATATTATTTGAACACAGAGTTTAACAAAGCCACACAAAATTGGCGTAAAGCACTGAGTATAAAATCTAGTGCTAACATATATAGTAACCTGGGTACTTCACTATTTTTCGCTAGTCAGTTCACACAAGCGGTTGAGATGTATCAACAAGCCGTTAATCTTAGTCCAAATAATTATATCTTTAGAGGCAATTTAGCTGATGCGCTCAAGTACGCTGGTGATCAGCAAGTTACGGCGCGACAGCAGTATAAAGCTGCACTCAATCTCGCTCGGAAAAATGCAACTATTAATGCAAACGATCAAACAGTTAAATCAAATATCGCACGTTATCACTCGGAATTGGATAACTGTCAGGCAGCCATCAAACAATCTGAACAACTTGTGCTTGAACAGCCTGATGATCCCTATATCTATTACGATTTAGCTTTGGTAGCAAATAACTGCTCAAGTGACAGTGATGTTCTCTTGTACTTAAATAAGACATTAACATTGGGGTATCCCAACAAGTTATTAAGAAAAGATCACCAATTTAAAAAGTTTCAAGAGCAAATTTTACAATGGTAAAGCAGTCCCCAAGGATTAGCGTAGGGGGAAGACAAAAAGTAGTCTAAAGAAGGCAATATATCTATTGCTAAAACTGTGATTAAAAAGGAAATAAGTACATGAAAATATTAAATACTATTAATTTAAGGGTTTTGCTGGCTGCGCTGTTTGTCAGTTTGCTAAGTTTCAACGCTGTCAGTGCCGATGAATTTAAGAAAAATAATCAAGAGTTACTTATTCAAGTAGACAGTACGGGTTGTGCTTCTTATGTTGAATTAATGTCTCCTGAGGATAATTGTGTGGGAAGTAATTTGGCAAGTAGCTGTGGAAAGAACGGTAAAGACTGCGTCTGTATAACGAATCAAAAATTTATTACTTGGACAATCAGCAATGATTCCCGTTTTGAATTAAAGTTTAATGGTCTAGAACCATTTAAAAATAAATGTAGTTTGAAATCTAAAAACAAACAAGAAATTAAATGCCAAATTGACACCGCTGATGGTGAATTTGTTTACGATGTGGTTGTCGAAACTTGCCCGGATCAGATTTATGATCCTCGTATTGTTGTGAGAAATTAAGTATTTAACCCAAGTACTCTTCTGTTAATTAGATATGTTTACAACAATATATTGGATGCTTGATTCAGCCCATCGGTTTCATGTGATATGGCGGTGAACTGATGTTGAAAATGGCCAAGCTTTAATTGGAAACTACTCCTTTATACCTTGGCTAAACATTCTTGGTTGCCTGTTTTACCATAGTATTAGTCAATAAAATATTGTCGATAAGACACTGATATTGTGTAAATTTTGTGAGGGCAATTATGGTAAACTACAACATCTAAATTTTATTTATACACATATTCATTAGGCAGTATTATGATCCCATGGATCCAACTTGGAACCGCACAAATTCCCAATAACGGGGGCGAATTAAAGTTTACTCAGCGTGGCGATGAATTTTCCATTCGTTTATCAGGTATTCGCGGTGAACTCATGAATAGCCGTTTGTATAATTCAGAGAAAGAGTTAGCTGAACTGGGGTGTGCGCATGTTAAATCAGCGAACAATGCTCAGGTATTAGTGGGGGGGTTAGGTATGGGGTATACATTGGCTGCAGCACTCAAAGCAGTCACTTTAAACTCTCAAGTCACAGTGGCTGAACTGATACCTGAAGTTGTGGTGTGGAATCAAGGGCCTCTTGGTAACTGTGCAAATAATCCTCTACAAGACCCTCGCACTAAGGTACATATTGGCGACGTAAGAGAGCTACTAAATATTAGACAGCCCACCTTCGATGCTATTTTATTGGATGTTGATAATGGCCCTGAGGGTTTGACTCAAAAAGGCAATAATAGTATTTATTCACTGCAAGGCTTAGACAATGTATACAAAACCCTTCGACCGAAGGGGATGTTAGCCATATGGTCAGCTGGTCCTGATGAGCAGTTCACGGTACGCCTAAAAAAGGCTGGATTTAAGGCTGATTCGTGTGTTGTGCGGGCACGTCCAGGAAAAGGCAGTCGGCATACTATATTTTTGGCTCGCAAACCCTAGTTCAGCTTATGCTGATTACAAGGTTATGGGTTACTTTGAGGAAATTTTTTTAACTAATACCCAAACATTCTGAAATATAAACTAGAGGATAGGTTATACATGTCTACACCCTTTTTGTTGAAAAATACAAACAAATTAATGGGCGCAGGTTTACTGGTTATTGTTTGTTTGGTGGTCTTATTTAGTTATGTTTGGTCACAAGCCAAAGCCGCTGATGAAAGGTTACTTGAGCAGCAGTTTAGTCTTTCACTTGTAAGCCTTAGTCAAAAAATCGATGCCCGTATTGCCAGTATGAAATTGATCGCAAAAACAGTGGCCAGTGATACCCACATCCAGAATTGGGTAGCGTCTGGATTTGCCGCTCATCAAGAGTCTGTATTGATTAATAAACTTGGGTTTTTAGTGAAGGAATACGGGCTTACTAGCGCGTCGTTTGCTGATAAAAACACTCACAAGTACTGGAATCACGAAGGTTTCTTAAGAGTGTTGCATCCTGAAACTGACGCTTGGTATTTTGCATATTTGGCCAGTGGCGAGTCAGATTTAGTCAGTGTTTACCACGATAAAAACAAACACCGTGTAGATGTCTATGTGAACTATCAACAGCCCAATGGCAATGGATTATCTGGCATCGCCACCTCATTTGATGGGGTGTTGGATATGTTAAATAACTCACTATTTGCCAAACATGGTGACATATATTTAGTGGATAGTTTAGGCAAGATCCAAGTCACTGCAGAAGAGGATATTGCAGGTGTTCAAAGCTTGCATGATATGTTTTCCCATGAAATGATTACTAGCCTATTACAACCAAATTCCACGGCGGTAATTAAAAGTAATCAGCTTGCAGACAGTTGGCTTGGGGCTAGTTATATTCCCAATATGAATTGGTATGTGGTGGTGAAGGTAACTAAATAAGATTAAAAAACTCTGGATACAAGTCGCTTGATTCATACCAATTTTGTTTGTAATCAATAAAGTATTGGGCTCGATTCGTAGTGTTTTCATATCCCTATTCCGATGTGTAAACATTAAGATAGCCAGTTATCAATGCAATCTATTTCTGATACTTTGGTCTACAGGCTTAAATAATGTTTAACCGCTATCATTGAAAATTATTAGCCGCTATTAATTAATTCTTTTTTGTGACCCTCTACAAAATTGGATAGATACAGCTGCCAAAAAATAAAAACGGTCTTCATTGCTTATTAACCAATGTAATGGTGAGCTGAAACCCTATGTCAGCGGACTTAAAATAATTTGCTGATCCGCTGAAGCCGAAAGAAACTGGTTTATAGTTCGCCTTCCACTCCTTTATTCACAGACATGTCGAAAATGTTACAAACAATAGACCTATTGTTATGCTGTGCTAATTAGATGCGTGATAACATTAAGATAATGTTTTTATCTTCTTTCTCTAAGAAACTTAATGTTAGTTGAATTATTACTTAAACCTATAAATAGTTTCCTTCAATGCCCAACCCCACAGAGCTGGGTTGACGAAGCAATCAAACCTAAAAACCTGCCAAACTTGCTGCGGGACCATGCTAATTGTGAACTTAAAGCAGCGCAAACCGCTATGTTGCTTTTACGTCGTTATGCTGTAGATCAGCAAAGTAGTAATGCGCTGCTAGCATGGTTAAAGCCTTATGAGGATTTTGTTTACCGTAAAATTGGCAATGGTGACTTTAGTGATTATATGAGTCTGTCAAAAAGACTGATCAGTAAATCTGACTTTGAACATGGCGACGAGCTGATCAGTAAAATGGTGTTATTGATTAAAGAAGAGTTACATCATTTTGAACAGGTGTGGGAAATTATGCAAAGTAGGGGAGTGGCTTACGATAACCTTAGTGCTTCTGGTTATGCTCGGGGCATGATGAAAGGGGTTCGCACACATGAACCAGCCAAACTCAGTGATACGCTAATTTGTGGCGCTTATATTGAAGCCCGTTCTTGTGAACGATTTGCCAAGTTAGCCCCATGTTTAGATACTGAACTAGAGGCGTTTTATACGTCTTTATTACGTTCAGAGGCGAGGCATTTTCAAGACTATTTAACCTTAGCGACCAAAGTTAGTGAGACAAATATTGATGAACGAGTCACTTTTTTTGGTGAAAAAGAAGCCAAGCTAATTCAAATGCCAGATCAAGAGTTTCGTTTTCATAGTGGCTTGCCTCAGCCATAACTTGGGCCGGGCATATATAGTGTGTGGCTGGTCTGCCTGTTAATTAGTCATCTTTTACATGAAACAGTGTAATGAGAGTAGAGCCAGTAACTTTGATGCGTGAATGGTGTTTATTCGAATTTGTTGGGCTGGTTGAGCAACCGAGTAAAGTGAATACTCCAATGACAGCGAATAAGTATTTAATCAACGATTTTATGCCTTTAATAAAGATGCCATAACTTAACGACTTTGTTACTCGATCAATTATTCTTGAGCTGGTAGGGTGATTCCGCCGGCAATTGAGCACGGCAATTGATGACCACTTAGTTAGTAGCAATTCCATGGGACGTTTACTGCGAACAAGTCTCACCCTCCTTGATTCAGTCATCTAAGTGATTGGCGTAATAATTGCTATTGCTAAATACTGAATAGTTTATATTTGATATTGGATTTGTGCATGAGATTACTTTCAAAATACTGGTTTTTGATTTCTGTTTTTATGGCCCTTTCAGCATGCTCTGTTTTTGAGTTTGAGCAAACATCTAGACTATGCGTTGACGACAATGGAAATTTTGATGAGTGCGCAAATATTGGTCTTGAAAAGCAGGATATGCAACAAGACTCCAGTTTGTTTAAATCAGGGCTGCATTTTGTAACACTTAACGAATACACCCAGCAAATAGCGTTGGAGTTAAAAAGTAATATGCCCATATCGGGGTTGAATGTCTCTGTTATTGTACTACCTTTTGTTGCAAAAAATGGATTAATGGGAGGCGATGATATTTTAGGCCACGATTTGGCTGATTATTTGACTAATGATTTAAGTGACCTCGGTGTGAGAACCAGTGAAGGAAGTCTAGGGGGATACTTATATTTAACGAGACAGGGGTATATTGAGTTTTCTGCTGAGCAACAAGAAGTATTCTCAGAGCTCAACGTCTCACATGTTTTAACAGGCTATATACGAAAAATACATAATGGCCTGATGTTGAGTACTAGGATAGTAGAATTGAAAAATGGCAAATTAGTCGCCTCTAGTAATAAAGTATTACCCAATATTGTTATTAATAGTGTCTTATAATCAAGAGGTATCCGCTTTTAGTAAGGTAATTTATGATTATAAGTGAAAGCATTTTTACCTGAAAAAGTTTATATTACATAATTTTAAGAAATCATAAAAATAGTGAGTTTTGGAAAAAAGCTAAGGCTTCCTAGCAATATTGAACAAATATATTCAACTGCGAAGATACTATATTTTAAGTAAAAATCAGTTGTTAAATTCATCTTGTTTTTTGACCTGATAGAACAAAGTAAAGTAATGTTTAAACTGGTCTGAAATTTTGATCTAATGGAAACCTGTTTTCTAACAACGATATTTCTTATTTATTTTAAGATCTGTAGTATTTCTTAGTCCATTGAAGAAATTGCAACCTCTGATTTATAGTGCTCTTCTCTGACCTTATTTAATTTGATATCAAAGAAACAAGTTTGGGAGTCATTTTAGGCTGGTCTTCAATATTTTGGGTAAGCCCTCCAATTAAGTCTTTAACTATTCCATTGGGTATAAAATGCTGTGCAGATGCCACCACTTCCTTTGATTTTAAGCCAACTATTCTGGCGTTGATTAGATATCCCTCTGTATGTTTCAACATAGTGCCGCCGACAATATATTTGGCGGCCATATCTCCCGGCAATTCTTTATAATCTTTAGTAAAAGCAAAATCGCCTTGCTCGGTAATTCTTGCAAACCCAGTGGTTTTTAGTCGATAACAGGAATACCAAATTTATGTATTTCATGAATTAAGCTTTCAGCCATCTGATTACCTAGTAAACTTGACTGATTGTAATCACTATCAAGCATTACAAAACTTACAACGGCTAATGGCGTAGATGAATTAACATACTGTAAATTGGCCACCAAATCTTGCATTAAGCCCCTAGCATAATGATTAATATTAAGTTTTGTTGCTGATATTGATGGACTTTCTTGGCGTCCTTGTTTGGGATTTTGCATACCGTCTGGATGTTGCAAGTGGATTGAGTAAGATTGTTCCATTTCCTTTGAAAGTCCAGCTGAATGATTGTTAGCAAATCTGTCTTTGAACTGATGCTGAAACATAAGGCTCGACTCAAATGGAGTTGAGGGTTCTGAAGTCTGCGTTATGATGGATGCATAGGGTTCTTGCACGTTTTCGTCGATAAATGTAGCGCACCCACATAAGGTAGAGCTTGCTAATAATCCTAATATTGATAGTTTCATTGTGCTCTCCTAATATCCATTTCGATAGATTTGGTTGTTTTTAAGTGTTACTTTCGATTGACTCCACATAACATCATTTGGCACATAATCTGTTGCCGCTGCTAGTATAATGTTTCCTGGAACCTGTATTAATCTAATATTCACTATGCAGTTGTTTTCTTGCAACGTGTAGGTACCGGTTAAAAAATAGTCTGCTGTTATTGCGGGATTTAATTCATTCAGTTGCCTACTCAACATTTTGTCAGCTTGCTCGCTGATTTTTATGTTTGGCATCGTTTTATATTCTATAACTTTCAAACCAGCCTGCGTGGCGAAGGTCATTAAGCTTTCATGAATTTGCAAACCTAATGCCAAGTGGGAAGGCAAAGACTCGCCGTTAGAATACATAGTCGGTAAAATTGTGCCGACAGCCATCGTGTTAGATATGTCAATCAATTGGGATGTACTTAATAATTGTCTAGCGAGTTTTTCTACATGTCTATGTAGTGTGTTTGATGGACTATCATTTGTGGCCGTCACATCAATTAAATCTTTACTTTCATCCATCAAATCCGTCAGGGCACAACCAGAGGCCAAAGTACCAATTAGGATCATTAAACATAAAGTGCGCATAGAGTGTATATCTTTAGTGAAAGCTTATAACTGAAGTAGCAATATAAGTGCCGATAAGGTTGCAGGTGAAATTATTTCTATTCACTCAAATAGGTTTAAAAAGCAGAATATAGAATTATTGCAACGAACCTGAACTAAGCTTTCAAATTTGATCTAAGTCTAACGAAATATTTTGATTACCTAACCTCTCTTACAGGTGACTACATTATCAGGAAAATTTATGCGCCTGTTGAATCTGTATACCCCTTTACACAAGTTACTGGATAAGAGTTTGGTATTTGAAGGGCTTGCGCCTTTGTTACTTAGGCTCTATTTAGCACCCGTGATGATCCAAGGTGGTTGGACTAAATATCAGGGGTTTGATGGCATTCTAGATTGGTTTGGTCATGCAGATTATGGTTTAGGTTTGCCTTTTCCGTTCGTTCTGGCTTTTCTTGCCACTGCAGCTGAGTTGGTGGGGGGACTGTTTTTGCTTATTGGTTTGGCAACGCGCTGGGTAAGTATTCCGTTGATGCTCACTATGTTAGTGGCTGCGTTTACAGTGCATTGGCCAAATGGTTGGGCAGCGATTGCTGATGCCAACAGCTGGATGTCAGACGGTACTATTATACTTAACGAAGCAGTGTTAAATATGCCAGATAAATTAGCCGCCGCTAAAGTCGTGTTGCAAGCACATGGCAACTATGAACGGCTGACATCAAGTGGAAAATTGGTTGTGCTCAACAATGGAATTGAATTTGCTATGACTTATTTCATCATGCTGCTTTCATTGTTTTTTAGCGGTGGAGGTAAGTACACCAGTGTTGATTTCTTCTTAGCGAAAAAATTTATCGCTAAGACATAAAAAAAAACGGCGCGCCAGCGCCTTTTTTATTAGAATAAAGCCAAGATTAAAATGTACGGATAACCACATGCTGGCGTTAGACCTATTACTCAATCGATGTTCTCAACCTCGTTTACAAGCTCCGGCTCCAGAAGGCCAAGCGTTAGAAAATATCAAACAAGCCGCATTACGCGCCCCAGACCATGCCTGCTTATCACCATGGAAGTTTATTGTGTGTCAAAACCAGGGGTTAATACGCCTAGGTGAAATATTTGAACAAGCGGCCATCTTTGCTGATAAAAGCGAAAAAGAAATAGAGCGTGCACCGCAATTGCCGTTACGAGCGCCTATGGTGATGGTGGCGATAGCCAAATACACCAATCACAAAAAAGTGCCTTGGGTAGAACAAGTGGCCTCAGCATCTTGTGCAGTGCACGCCATGCAAATGGCTGCAGTGGCTCAAGGTTTTGCCGGTGTTTGGCGCACTGGCAGTTTTGCCCAAGACCCCATTGTAAAGCAGGCCTTTGAATTAGCCGAGCAAGATGAAATAGTCGGTTTTCTTTATTTAGGCTCGTCTGCTGTAACCCGTCTTCCAAAGCCGAAAAAAAATAGTGCAACGTTTTTTGAAAATTGGAATTAAATCTAGTTTAGGTGATAAAAAAGCGCTCGACCTTCTTTATGGTTCAAGCGCTTTTTTGTTTTGAGGTTCGACCTTGGAATATGTTTTCGAATTTGCTTTAACTATTCTTCAGTATCGTCCTCAGGCTTCAATACTACTCTTGGCTTACGCTTCATTGGCATGTCACCCGCGTCTTTACCTTGCATAGTTCTCACACGGTTAGGCGTTTGTTGAGGTTTAGCCTGTTTAGTAACCTTTTTATTGATCGATTTTTTGCTTAACGCTACTTTAGTTTTAGCCGGTTTTAAGCCTTTAAACTTGGCCGTTAAACCTTCAATCTGACTAAATTCCATGTTTTGCTGCATAAAACTTTTGATGGCTAAAAAGCTAAACCAATCTTTTGGCCCAACAAAGGATACCGCTTGGCCTTTGTTGCCTGCTCGTCCAGTTCTACCGACTCTATGCACGTATTCATCAGCTAATTTAGGTAAATCAAAATTGACTACTAAAGCAACATTGAGCAAGTCCAAACCGCGAGAGGCGATATCGGTGGTGACTAATATGTGGTGCTGACCTCGGCCAAACTCACTCATAATATTATTACGCTGTCCTTGTGTGAGCTCGCCACTTAACGCAACGGCATGTAACCCTTGCTCTTTAAGTAAGACTGTTAATCTTTCTGTATCAGTACGGGTGGCAGTGAATACTATTATTTGACGGTATTCTTGCTGATTGATCATATGACTTAATAATAACTCTTTGTGCGTCACATGATCTGCTAAGTAAAACTGTTGTTGAATATCTTTATGTTCCTCACCCGCAGAGCCAACACTGATGCGTTGTGGGCTTTTTAATAGGGTTTGAGTTAGTTCATGCATTGCGGCACTGTCTAAAGTTGCAGAAAACATCATGGATTGGCGTTTACGATGATCCGCCGCTTGATTGATAAGTCTAAGCTGAGAGGCAAAACCTAAGTCTAACATTCTGTCTGCTTCATCTAATATCAGCATTTCAAGCCCGTTTAAGAATAACGATTTGCCTGCAAGATGATCCGCGACGCGACCTGCTGTACCTACAATAAATTGTGGATGATGTTTAAGGACCTTCACTTGGTCGTTAAAGTTTTCACCCCCTAATATCAAAGCAGCTTTTAGCTGCTGTTTCGCAATTAATCCTTTGAGCTGCAAAAATACTTGTTTGGCGAGCTCTCGTGTCGGCGCCAAAATAAGCACTCTTGGGTCGCGACGGCTTAAAGGCTGCTTGGTTAACACTCTCTGTACTGCTGGTAATAGAAACGCTAGTGTTTTTCCAGAGCCGGTTTTGGATGAGGCAATTAAGTCTTTACCCATCAAGCCGTAAGGGATCGCCTTACTTTGGATTTCTGTAGGTGTATCAAGCCCTTTAATTTCAAGGGCTTTTGATAAATTATGATGTAAAGGTAGGTCGGTAAATTGCAAAAGACATGCTCTAATAACTGATATAAAGCGATTATACTAGGCTGTTGGCAATAGTGTCGGTTTATTTCAAAACATCATTTCTGGCACATCGTTACTGACGACTAATTTGCCTGCTGTTTTGGATTGAATTTCAGCAACTGACACCCCCGGCGCTCGTTCAACTAAATGAAAGGCTCCCTCTTTTACTTCGAACACGGCCAAGTCAGTAATGATTTTGTTAATACAATTTACCCCAGTTAAGGGTAGGGTACATTGCTCTAACAGCTTTGAATTTCCATGTTTATCAGCGTGGGTCATAGTCACAATAATATTTTGTGCACCTGCGACTAAGTCCATTGCGCCGCCCATGCCTTTAATAAGTTTGCCGGGGATCATCCATGAAGCAATACTGCCATTAGAGTCTACCTCAAATGCACCCAGTACTGTTAAGTCCACATGTCCCCCACGGATCATCGCAAAACTTTCTGCTGAATTAAAAATAGACGCACCTGTTGCAGCCGTCACCGTTTCTTTGCCGGCATTAATCATGTCTGCGTCTACTCGCTCTTCAGTGGGGTAGGGTCCCATGCCGAGTAAACCATTTTCTGATTGCAGCATCACTTCGATATCATCCGCTACATAGTTAGCAGCTAGGGTCGGGATGCCAATACCTAAATTAATATAGTGACCATCACAAAATTCTTGTGCTACTCGCATTGCAATTTGTTCTCTGCTTAATGACATAATAATGACCTATTGGTTGCTGTTATCTGATGAGAGGATTTTACGTTCGATACGTTTTTCAAAGTTGCCTACTATGATCCTATCAACGTATATTCCAGGTGTGTGTATTTCGCTAGGAGATAATTCTCCTGGCTCTACTATTTCTTCAACTTCTAATACGGTTATTTTCCCTGCCGTAGCGGCCATAGGGTTGAAGTTTTGTGCCGTATAGCGATAAATACAGTTTCCGTAACGGTCGGCTTTATAGGCTTTAATAATGGCAAAATCACCGGTGATCGACTCTTCGAGAATATAATCACGACCATTAAATTTTCGGGTCTCTTTACCTTCACCTACAGGAGTACCAAAACCGGTTGCTGTATAAAAAGCCGGAATACCTGCGCCGCCTGCTCGCATTTTTTCAGCTAACGTTCCTTGTGGTGTGAGTTCGACTTCTAGCTCGCCATTTAATAATTGCTGCTCAAATAAGGCGTTTTCCCCCACATAGGATGACACCATTTTTTTGATCTGTTTTTCTTCTAACAACAGGCCTAAACCAAATCCGTCAACACCGCAATTGTTGGAGACTATCGTTAAACCTTTGGTATTCATCTTTTGTATTTGCGCAATGAGTCCCTCAGGTATGCCGCAAAGGCCAAAGCCGCCAGCTATTACTGTCATATTGTCTTGTAAACCGGCCATTGCCGCTTCGTAACTGTCTACTACCTTGTTAAAACCTGCCATGATTTACTCTCAAGTTAAATAATTGAGTAGAGTGTAAAAGATACTTTTAAATAGTAAAATTGAATTAACATCTGTATTAATAGATTTTATTTATTAATCTTCATTGCTTTTCATTACTTTAAACGAGAGTCACTAGCCATGTATAACGTATCTTTTCGTCAGGTACAGATTTTTGTCTGTATTGCGCAATCACCTACATTTGCTCAGGCTGCTGAGAAAATGTGCCTGTCTCAGCCCGCCTTGTCCTCGGCAATAAAAAAAATGGAATCACAGTTGGGCGGATTGCTGTTTTCGCGCACCACCCGCAAAGTTGAACTCAGTCCAGAAGGGAGACAATTTTTGCCTGTTGCAGAGCGGTTAATTGCCGACTGGCAAGAGGCATTTTCGGACTTACATAATCTATTTTCATTAGGTCGAGGCAAGTTATCAATAGCCTCAATGCCTTCATTTGCTGCTGGGTTGTTGCCGGGTATATTGCAACGGTTCAAAACTGAGTTTCCCAATATAAAATTATCAGTGGTTGATGTAGTCATGGAGTCAGTGATAAAAAATGTACAAGCGGGTAGGGCAGAGATTGGATTTTCCTTCGAACACAAAAAAATGGATGGTTTGGAGTTTCATCCTATTCTCACTGATAATTTTATTGCGGTATTGCCGGCAAATCATCCTTTGAGTAAACATCAAATGTTATCATGGTCACAAATTGCCCTATACCCTTTTGTGGCTATGAATAAAGGTTCAGCTATTCGCCAATGGATTGATTCATTTATGGAAATGAATCACTTATCTTTAAATATAGTAGTGGAGGCCGGTCAACTTGCCACATTAGGGCAGTTTGTAAAACATGACTTAGGTGTTTCTGTGGTACCGGCTCTATGTCAGGAGCAAATGCTCAGTAAAAACTTAGTCTGCCTGAAGATCTATCAAAGAGGCTTAAGTAAAAGAGTCGGTATAATCCGGCAAAAAAATGGCAACTTATCCACAGTGGCTGCATCATTTTGGAAATGGACAGTGCAAAATGTTTCATATCCAAGTTAAAGTAGAGATGCAATCTAGCTAAATACACTCTAGTTACCATTTTTTATTTTCTGCAAATAAATCCTCCAGACCATCTCTGTTTAATTGTTCTTTTGACAACATCCAAACTATTGGGTGTTTCAGGATACTTATAATGTTTTGCAACTTCTCTTCAAATGGACTTTACTGGCAGTGATCAACTCATCTGGGTTAATCTCGGCAAAAAGTGTAACGGTAGCTTTTTCTAATCATTGTCTTACAGTGCCTGTTTGATTATTCTTTACAGCCGTATCGCTACGTCTCATCAACTTGTCAACGTTGGCTCTTAGCTGCAATCGTTCAAGTAGTTTGTCTTCAGCTAAAAAACACTGCTTTAAAAACGATTTCTCTTAAAATCAGAACGTAGTAATGAGCGTAGCGTTTTTATACTCCGAATAAATTGAATACATTTTTTGTGACCATGTGGCAGTTGAAAACTTTGGTCTGATTGAGGGGAGGTATTAATGTTTATATTTTTTAAATTATTTTCTGTTGTTTTTATTTTGGCGTTATAAACTATTGTTTTGTCATCCAGCATTTTGGCTGCTTTTGTCACAGCCAAAATGTTGTGCTGCATAATAAAAATCAGCTTTTGGGAAATGGGTAATTGTTCTGTATAAACGCTGAGTAATATGTCTCTCTGGCTGTAATACATCGCATTAATTGATACATCATTTAACAAAATATCAATTAAATCAGCATCCAGATACCACGCTAAATCAGCTGAATGGCTTACTTCTTAAATCATATTTTTATAATTTAAATAATCTCATTGGTCGCCAGTAAATATTCTATTAAGTCTTCTATGTGGCATTCGTCAATATTTAAAGGCAGATTATCTTTTCCTGCTCGAAATAAAGACAATTATTGCACCAGTCCAGTATTTAGTCCGGCAGCGTCGTAATGTGACGATACTAAATGCGCTCGAGATTTAGGATCGGCCCATACCATACTCAACACCAACCCTTCGATAGATTGCATAAACAAGCATAATGAATTTTTCATATCATACGCGGCTGTTCCCAATACTGAAATGAATTCAATTTAGTCATATTCTTGAGGCATAAAATGTTACCACGGAGGGAATTAACAGGAAAAAACACTGCGTTGATCACACAAAATTAAAGGTACTTAATTGTATATTATTAGACCTTTTTCTGTTTTTGATATTTGATTTTTTAGATTATTTCGCACGTTAGATAGATATAATGAGAATCTTTTTTTAAAAACTAATAGAATTCGTCTTGTTAAAGTTATATAACATTTTAATATAAAGAAATTCCTTAGGTTAACAAGCAAGGTTAAGAAATGAAATTACAGCAACTCCGTTATATCGTTGAAGTACTCAACAATAATTTAAACGTCTCAGCTACCGCTGAAAGCTTGTACACATCACAACCAGGGATAAGTAAACAAGTTCGGATGCTGGAAGATGAGTTGGGTATACAGATATTTGGTCGTAGTGGAAAACACCTCACTCATGTAACTGAGGCAGGCCAAGATGTGATCAATATTTCCCGCGAGATTTTAGCGAAAGTGGAAAGCATTAAAGCGGTGTCTCGAGAGCACACCTTGCCAGACCAGGGTAAGTTAAATATTGCTACCACTCATACTCAAGCAAGATATGCTTTACCTGATGTGATCAAAGGTTTTATGAACAAATATGTTAAAGTTTCTTTGCATATGCATCAAGGCACACCCTCGCAAATAAGTGATCTCGCCGCAAAGGGCGAGGCAGATTTTGCCATAGCCACCGAGTCATTACATTTGTATAACGATTTAGTGATGTTGCCTTGTTATCACTGGAATCGAAGTATTATTGTAAACCGTGATCATCCCTTAGCAAAAAAGACCACTATTACCATTGAGGATATTGCAGAGTTCAATCTAGTCACTTATGTCTTTGGTTTTACAGGCCGTTCATCTTTGGACCAAGCTTTTAGTAGTGCAGGTATCGAACCTAAAATAGTTTTTACTGCCACTGATGCTGATGTGATTAAAACTTATGTAAGACTTGGGGTGGGTGTTGGTGTGATTGCCTCAATGGCGATTGATGATAAATTGGACTCAGACTTAGTTAAAATTGATGCCAGCCATCTGTTTGAATATAGCACTACTAAGATTGGATTCAGAAAAGGCTCATTTTTACGTAGCTATATGTATGAATTTATTGAACGTTTTGCCCCGCACCTAACCAAATCAGTGGTAGAAAAAGCGATGATGTTGAAAAATAACGATGAAGTAGAGAAAATGTTTAAGGGCCTAACATTACCGGTAAAGTAAAATCAGCTTCTGTTTTGAGGTAAAGCACAAAAATAATGCATGTACAAACTGGTTCTTGCGCAAAATAATTTAGAAACCCGCGGCGATAGCTGCGAGTTTATTGAACGTTTGGACCACGCCTAGCCAAGTTGTTAGTGAAAAGACAACCAAGCAGTAGAAATAATGTTAAGGATTAATGTTAGCGATACGGTAAAAACTTTTAATTATAAATCACAATATTTATTGCAAAGGCTAAAAAGACACAAAGGTAAAGGCAAATACTGGTCAGTTTTTATTTTTTAGTTCGAAAAACATATTTTGTGTTTGATAAAAACACTTCTCTGCTAACACTCAATAATATTAACGGCTAAACCGCCTCTAGACGTTTCTTTGTATTTTGACTTCATATCGTTGCCTGTTTCCCACATGGTTTTAATGACCTTGTCGAGTGACACTTTGTGTTGTCCAGAGCCTCTTAAAGCAAGTCTAGATGCATTAATGGCTTTAATTGCTCCCATAGCATTTCGCTCTATACAAGGCACTTGTACTAAGCCACCCACAGGGTCACAGGTTAAACCTAGGTTATGTTCCATTCCAATTTCGGCTGCGTTTTCAACCGCGTCTACCGAACCGCCGACTATTTCGGTCAATGCACCTGCTGCCATAGAGCATGCAACGCCCACTTCACCCTGACAGCCAACTTCGGCGCCAGAAATCGAAGCATTTTTTTTATATAAAATACCGATAGCGGCTGCGGTTAATAAATAACGGCTTACTATATCTTCGTCCACTGGTTTAACAAATTTATCGTAGTAACATAACACCGCAGGAATAATACCTGCAGCGCCATTTGTCGGTGCAGTTACTACAGTCCCTCCGGCGGCATTTTCCTCGTTAACAGCTAATGCAAATAGATTGACCCAATCCATCGCGACCATAGGATCTGCATTTTTTTCGTTTTGTAAGCGGTTATACAAGCCAGGAGCTCGGCGCATAACCTTTAACCCTCCGGGTAAAATCCCTTCAGTTTTAATGCCTGTTTGCACACTTTTATACATCACCTGCCATATGTGCCAAAGTTTTTTGACTATTTCAGCTTTTGATTGAAAGACTTCTTCGTTTTTCATCATTATTGAGCTGATGCGCATACCATGCTCTTTACTTAATTCTAGTAACTGTTTGGCGCTGGAAAAATCAAAAGGCACAGATTGTTCTTCGTGAATAAGTGCTGCTACTTTTTGTTTTGAAAAGTCTTGCTCTCTTATAATAAAGCCCCCTCCTATAGAGAAATAAGTTTGTGAGATAACCACGGTCTTATTACTCATGGCATGAAACGTCATACCGTTTGGATGATGGCTGAGTGATTTACGTCGATGAAATACAATCGCATTTAGTGCAGGGAATTTGATGGTTTTTTTACCATCTAAGTTAAGCCTTTGGCAGCGGCTCACTTTTTCGAGAAATGTCTCAACCATAGAACTGTCGATAGTTTCGGGGGCATAACCGAGTAATCCCAAAATCACAGCTTTACCTGTTCCATGGCCTTTTCCTGTTTGTCCTAGTGAGCCAAAAAGTTCCACCATAATCTCATCTGTAGTATCAAAAAGACCTAGGTCCGATAACTCCCTACAAAAGGTTTTAGCAGCCCGCATTGGACCAACAGTATGGGAGCTGGAAGGGCCAATGCCGATACTGAACATATCAAAAACGCTGATCATTTTATTTGATTCACTAGAAAAGGATAAAGAGTGATTGTGCTAGTTAAACGCGGGTAGAACAATAGCTGTGGATAGATTAGCTAGTTGAGTTGTGTAAAGATTACTTTAAAAATTTTGTAACTAGGTTAATTGAAACATTAAAAGTGATTCGATAAATTTCGCACAAAGGCGGCCGTAGCACCCCAAATGTTATATTGCTTCCAAGGTATGAAGTAGACCGGAAACTGCTCGTCTTTTCGTTTAACCCAATGAATTAGATGATTACTTTTATCCATTAAAAAATTAAGGGGGACTTCAAAGGTTCTATCCACTTCATTTTTATCTAATATTAAGCTCGTTGGAGCACCGATGAAGCCAACATAAGGTCTGACTTCATAACGACTTACCGTCCTGTACAATGGCAAATTACCGACAATTTCTACTTTTTCGGGGGGTAAGCCTACTTCTTCATGGGTTTCACGCAATGCAGTTTCGATTAATGAGTGATCGGTTGGTTCTTGTTTACCTCCCGGGAAACTGACTTGGCCTGCATGATGCTTTAAGTGACTTGCTCTGACTGTAAACAAAACCGTTAGCGCATTTTTGTATTCCAATATAGGTAATAATACGGCAGCTGGTTTTCCTGGCTCTCGAAGTGGAAAATCTGCCTCACTATTAATTTTTTTAGCATGATGGAATCGAGTGAGAAATTGAGCTTTATCCACGGGCCTTTATCCAAGTTTCGACAATGTGGCGCATTGACTCAATATAGGTAATATTTTTGATACCTTATCTAAGCTCTCTTGATATTCATCTTTGGCGATAGAGTCGAGTACAATGCCTCCACCTGCCCAACAATGTATTATTTGTTGGTTATTTGATTGTTCGCATAACAAGGTGCGAATACAGATATTGGTATCCATGTCGCCAAATAGGCCTAGATAGCCAATACTGCCACAGTAAATATTACGGTTGTTAGGCTCGAGTTCGTCGATAATTTGCATAGCTCGTATTTTTGGCGCTCCGGTGATCGAGCCCCCGGGGAACGCACCTTGCAACAAACTTATAGCGTTGCTTGTTTTTTTAAGCTTACCTGTGACAGTACTAACGAGATGATGAACTGCCGCAAAACTTTCTAATTTGAAAAGATCTGGCACATTGACACTGCCTGGCTGGCAATGTTTACTCAAATCATTCCGCAGTAAATCAACAATCATCAAGTTTTCAGCTCGGTCTTTATCTGCACTTAATAAAGATTCGATTTGTTGTTGATCCACCTTAGCGTCGTTGCTGCGTGGCCTAGTTCCTTTAATGGGTTTGGTTTGTACTATGCGCTCATTGACGGATAAAAACCTCTCAGGTGAAATACTCATGATTACGCTATTTGCTAAACGGATAAATGCAGAAAAAGGCGCATGATTTGCGACTCTTAATTGTTGATAAGCTTGCCATTCATCACCAATATAATGAGCTGAAAAACGTTGAGCTAAGTTAATTTGATAACAATCACCGGCCTGCAAGTAGGACGAAATACAAGACAGCTTTTGGGTATATTGTTCTTGGCTCATATTAGCTTGCCATTGACTGGTTAAACTAAATGACTGTGGCATGTTATTACACTGAACCAATTGTTGAATGTCCTTGACTGAAGGATGAGGATATTGTTCCAAATAACACAAATAAAATTGCTGATTAATATTGTCTTTAATGAGGCTCCACGCATAAATACCCACTGCCATATCTGGCGTAGAGTACTCATTTGCATTTTTATTTGGTAAGTTTTCAAAACGCTTGCCCAAGTCATAACCAAACAAACCTAGAGCACCTGCCATGAATGGCAATTTAGGATTATGTACAGATAAAACCTGATTGCTAGGCATGTGTTTTTCAAGCAAATTTTGTACTAAAGTCAAAGGATTAAGAAAGCTTTCTTGGATTTGATTCGTATCAAGTTGCCATAGGCTACTCGAACTACCAATGGTTGTAATCGTGGCAATTGGGTTGGCAACCATTATATCAAAGCGGCCATCTTGACGTTTACTGTCAGCAGAGTCTAAGAACATTGCCCAAGGTTTATCCGCAAAGTGAGCAAATATGTCTACCATTGAAAGTTTTCTTGGTAAATCAAGGGGACTGACTATTAATGAGTAAGCATGGTTGTTCATGGTGACTACTTTTGTGAATCTAAAAAAACAGCTGATGTATTACTGGCTGATATGTTACTGATAATGCACCCGAATTTTCGTGGAGCAAATTGTGCTGTCAGGTTATCATATCAATTAGTGAAAACTTAACCCAGAAAATTTAAGAGGTATCTATGGCTGTTATCCGTCAGCAAGATTTTATCGACAGTATTGAAGAGTCCTTACAGTTTATTTCTTATTATCATCCCCTTGATTACATCAAAGCGGTTGAAAAGGCTTACAACAAAGAAAAAAGTCAGGCGGCAAAAGATGCTATGGCACAAATACTCATCAACTCGCGCATGTCAGCCGAGGGCAAACGCCCTTTGTGTCAAGACACAGGCATAGTGACTTGTTTTGTAAAAATTGGAATGGGTGTCCAATGGGATAAAACAGATTTGACCGTGCAACAAATGGTTGATGAAGGTACTCGCCGCGCTTATTTAAATCCAGATAATCCATTACGGGCCTCTATTGTTGCAGATCCAGCGGGTAAACGAGTCAATACTAAAGACAATACTCCTGCAGTTGTACATATTGATACAGTGCCAGGCGCTAAAATTGAAGTCATGATTGCGGCTAAAGGCGGTGGCTCTGAAAATAAATCCAAACTGGTTATGCTTAACCCTAGCGATGATATTGCAGACTGGGTAGTTAAAACATTACCCACTATGGGGGCAGGTTGGTGCCCACCGGGAATGTTGGGAATAGGTATAGGTGGCACAGCTGAAAAAGCAGCGGTACTAGCCAAAGAAAGTTTGATGGATCCAGTTGATATCCAAGAATTGATGGACAGGGGGGCTGAAACTACTGAAGAAAAACTACGTTTAGATATTTTTCAGAAGGTTAACGACTTAGGTATTGGTGCTCAGGGGTTAGGAGGATTAACTACAGTAGTGGATGTTAAAATTAAATCTATGCCAACTCATGCTGCGTCCAAACCTGTGGCCATGATCCCTAACTGTGCGGCTACTCGTCACGCGCATTTTCATTTAGATGGTTCGGGTCCTGCTGAATTTATTCCCCCTAAACTAGAAGACTGGCCAAAAGTGACCTGGGAAGTGGCAGAGGGTACACGCCGCGTTGATTTAAATACTATCACCAAAGAAGGCATCCAAGATTGGAAAGTAGGAGAAACGGTATTGTTGTCAGGTAAAATGTTAACTGGACGTGATGCGGCGCATAAGCGTATACAAACTATGATGGATAACGGCGAAGGTATGCCTGAGGGCGTAGACTTAACTAACCGTTTTATTTATTACGTTGGGCCAGTAGATGCAGTGCGTGATGAGGTAGTGGGGCCTGCAGGCCCTACGACGGCCACCCGGATGGATAAGTGGACTGACATGATGTTAGAACAAACTGGCTTGATCGGCATGATTGGCAAAGCGGAACGTGGACCTGCTACTGTTAAAAGTATTGCCAAACACAAATCGGTTTATTTGATGGCTGTAGGTGGTGCTGCGTATTTGGTTTCTAAAGCGATTAAAAAGTCACGTGTGGTGGCATTTGAGGACTTAGGGATGGAAGCCATCTACGAATTTGATGTAGAAGATATGCCTGTCACTGTTGCGGTTGATAGTACCGGTGCCAATGCACATGAAACCGGGCCTGCTATTTGGAAAATCAAAATAGCTGAAATGGAAAGGTAAGATTTTTTAGCTAACTTTGGCGGTAAATTACTGTGATAATTTATCGCTCTTTTTTATTAGTAAGTGTCACAAAAAGAGCAGAACACCTCACTATGAGTCAATTTAACGACCCTATTTTAATCTCTATTTTTTCTGGTCTGTTTATCTTTGGAGTCTTGATTGGTGCTTTGATTACTGGGATCAAAGCCAAGAAGAAAGTGCAGCAGACAATTGATCAAAACAGTTTTTTTGCGACGCAGCAAGAAACTCTTCTAAGAGACCAACTTGCACAGCAAGTTTCAGCGATAGAAGCTTTAACAACAGAGCAACGAGCAGCACAGCAAGAGCAAATGTACACACAAAATAAATTAGGTCAGCTGACTCAGCGAGTAGAGAGAATTACTGAGTTAGAAATAGAAAAAAACTACTGGCAACAGCAATATCAACAAAGTAGTAAAATTGCATCTGAATTACGCACCTTAACTGAGTCACAAGCTGCCCGATTTGAACAAAAGCAAATTGCCAGTAAAGACAAATTACAGTTATTAGAAACAGCAGAAAAACGCTTACAAGAACAGTTTGAAAATATTGCAAATAAAATATTTGAACAGAAACAAGAAAAGTTTAGCCAATCAAGTAAGGCGGGCTTAGATTCTATTTTATTACCCTTAAAAGAGCAGATTGAAGGCTTTAAAAAACAAGTAACAGATCAATATGTTAAAGAAGGGCAGGAACGAGCATCCCTTAAAACTGAAATTTTAGGTTTAAAAGAGCTTAACCAGCAAATTACACATGATGCAGCTGCGTTAACCAAAGCCTTAAAAGGTGATAACAAAGTCCAAGGTAACTGGGGTGAGGTGGTTTTAGAAAGAGTATTAAAAGAATCAGGGTTGCGTGAAGGTCATGAGTTTGAAACTCAAGTAGCCTTAAAAAATGAATATGGGAAAAGTTACCAGCCTGATGTGGTGGTGCACTTGCCAAATGATAAAGATGTGGTGATTGATTCCAAAGTATCCCTCGCTGCCTACGAGCGTTACTTTAATGAACATGATGATGAATTAGCACGGGTTGTACATTTAAAAGAGCATGTTAATTCCCTGCGCAATCATATAAAAGAACTGGGTAAAAAAGACTATCATGACTTAAAAGGCATTCGTACCTTAGACTACGTGTTGATGTTTATCCCCATAGAGTCTGCGTTTTTGCTCGGAGCAGATCAAGCGCCCGAATTAATGAAGCTGGCTTTTGATAACAATATTATGCTGGTTAGTCCAACTAACTTGCTGGTGGCATTGCGCACTATCAACAATATTTGGCAATACGAATACCAGAATCAAAATGCACAAAAAATAGCAGATAATGCCTCTAAGTTATACGACAAGTTCCATGGATTTATGGTTGATATGGATAAAGTGGGTAAAGCCATAGAGTCAAGCCAAAAGAGTTATGATGGGGCGATGAACAAACTATCTACTGGTAAAGGTAATATTGTTAGACAAGTTGAACAATTCCGCAAATTAGGTGTGCAGAGTAATAAAAAGCTAGATGTTGATTTGCTAGATAATGCAGAAGTAGAGGGGGAACAAGAATAAAAGTCAGCTACGAATTTATAACTAAAAAATTATCACCACAGAGGAACGGATTTTAACGTTTAACTGTCTTTATTATATGACTTATATTCAGACAATAAAATGGCCCTCTATTTAGCCCTGTTATTTGGGGGCGCGTATTCCGTGAAAATAACCTACCTACCATTTTGAAGGATTAGTTCGTTCGATATCAATTTGGGGGAAGCTTGAACTACTATTCTGTCTTTTAGAAAAGTCACAATAGCTGAAGCGTATGAATCAATTTTCACAAACATTGAGGACATCCGCCAATGGCCCCAACTAGATGTTTGAACTTACGACTCTAGTTTAATGAAAGTGGTGTCGTCAAAAATCAAACTGAGTGAAATCGTCAGTTAACCCAACCAATTATTACAAAGCACCTGATTAGTCACTTCTAAGGCTATGGTGTCGCAAGGTGCTGCGGTAACTGTAAGGGGCAGGTATTTGAGCTTTTTATCACGTATGACGCTAAGCTGTACTTTTTGACCAATTGATAAATAGTTGAGTTGTGCGGTTAAATTTTCTTTACTCACTACCCATTTATCAATGGCTATCAACACATCATCCACTTGTAATCCAGACTTATAAGCCGCAGTTTGCTCTGTGACTTGGATGATTTGTACACCTATCTCTCGCATTTTTATTTGTGCACCAAACTCGATTTTAATAGAAAAGGTTGTTATTTCACCGCCCTTATCATCAAGGTTTTTTCTAGGCGAGACATGACATTTAACCCCAAATTTCGCTAACAGTTCACTGAATGGTAACTCTTCGGTGGAGTATAAGGCAGATTGGAAAAAGTATTTTAAATTAATATTCAGATGCGTTTCGATAATATTTTGGATAATGTTTACTGGAGTGGGGATCCCAAGTTTTCCGTGCTGGCTCCACAAATATCGCATGACATCATCTAAACTATAAGCACCGTTACTTTTACTTTTTATCAGTAAATCTAGACACATAGCCAAAATAGCACCTTTGTTATAATAACTGACGATATTATTCACAGCACCTTCATCTTGTTTGTAAAACTTGGTCCAAGCATCAAAACTAGACTCGGTAATGGTTTGTTTAAAGCGTCCTTTATTGCGTAATAACCGAGTGAGGTTTTGGCCGACTACTTTTAGATATTCTGTTTGGGTGATAAGGCCACATCTAAAAAGGCTAAAATCGTCGTAATAGCTAGTGAAGCCTTCATAAATCCATAATTGTTCTGTGTATCGCTCTTTGTCTAATGCTGCGCCAAATAATTCTTGAGGCTTGATCTTCTTTACATGCCAAGTATGAAAAAACTCATGACTACACAAACTTAGAAATACTCGATAGCCATCTGTCATGTGTTCTACATCAGACAAGCTGGGTAAATCATTTCTACTGTACATTAACGCGGTGGAGCTTATATGTTCTAGTCCACCAAAAGCATTATCTGTTAACAGCGTGATAAATTGATAACGCTTAATTGGAGGTGTATCGGCAAAGAATGCAATATGGTGCTGACATACCTTGGTTAAGTCTTTTGTTATACGCTTAACATCTGATTGATGTCCTCCTGCGAGTATCAGTTCAAACTCCACACCATTGGCAGAAAATGGCAAAACATCAAATTCCCCCATTAAAACAGGGTGATCTATCAACTCTTCGTAGTGACTCGCCCAATACTCTCCAAATGCATGTGTAACTTGCATATCAGTTGGCATAGTAGTGGCAACTTTCCAGTGAGATAATTCTGGTTGAAAAGGTTTTTGCAAGGTTAGCCCGCAAGGTTGATTTGTTTGCCCAACAACCGCCAAAAACATATTGGTGCCATTTAAAAACGCCATTTCATCATTGATATAGGCGCCTCTAACCGATAAGTCGAAAGCATAAACCTGATAATATATAGTCAACGTTGTGCTAACTGCTTGTACTTGCCAGGTCTGTTTGTCGAGTTTTTGGATGTTTATATCTTTTCCCTGATCATCTTTAGCACTAATTTTGATAATGTTTTTTGGCAAAATCACGGATCATATAACTACCTGGTATCCAGGCTGGTAAGGTTAGGATTTGTCCGTTTTGATCTGGGTTTTCTATGCGTAAGCTGACGTCAAATACATGCCCCGCGATAGATGAAACGTTAACATGGTAATGAATGGGTGAGGAATAAGTATGCATGATGTTCTCTATTTGATAGTAATGTAAAGATTTTGATGCTCTGATCTTGTAAATACCGTAATACGTTTTTGTTTGTATGTGATTTATTTATTATCAACTTAGAATACGTAAACCCAATGATAACAACAAATACCTTCAAGGATTATTAATTAGATAGCAATTTTCAAGGTAAAGTTGAGCTGACTAATGAAGATCTAAAAAGCTCGGTTCTATGCTCCCTAACAGACCTCAATATTTACAATTGACTAGTTCATCACGACGAAAAAGGTAAGAACCAAATTGTATGTACGGAGGGTAAACGTTTATATTTTTTCTGTTACCTAGATGATG
>NZ_CALSOK010000016.1:0-63040 GCF_943787955.1 uncultured Paraglaciecola sp. | reverse complement strand
TTAATCACTCGGCCTAAGTAACGAGGGCAAGCTTCAGGCGCAAGTAATTCAATGTTACGGGTATCGGTAATACTGGGAGTAACTGCAGGAACTGGCGGTTCTATTACTGACGTTTTATTCAACACACCGACTTCACGAGCCAGCCCTCTTAAACCGAGACAATCAGCTCGATTTGGGGTCAGATCAACTTCAATAGTGACGTCATCAAGGTTAAGATACTCAATTATATCCTGTCCAATTGGAGCGTCAGCGGGTAATTCAAGGATCCCGGAGTGATCATCGCCTATACCCAATTCTGAAAAACTACACAACATCCCAAAACTTGGCTGACCGCGGAGCTTTGCTTTTTTAATTTTAAAGTTACCCGGTAGCACTGCACCCACTTTAGCTACTGCTACCTTAAGCCCCTTGCGACAATTAGGCGCACCACAAACGATATCCAGTAACTCATTGTCACCGACATTAACCTTAGTAACTTGCAACTTATCAGCATCTGGGTGTGGACCGCAATCAACTACCTCACCGACAACAACTCCGCTAAATTTCCCAGCAACAGCTTCCACACCATCAACTTCCAATCCGGCCATACTTAACTGTTCGGACAATTCTTCAGTAGTTAAACTGGGGCTTACCCATTCACGTAACCATCTTTCACTAAATTTCATTCACTCCGCCCCTTACTTGAACTGCTTTAAGAAGCGCATGTCATTTTCAAAAAATGCGCGTAAATCATTGACGCCGTAGCGCAACATAGTTAATCGTTCTACTCCCATACCAAAGGCAAAACCGGTGAATTCTTCTGGATCTATGTTAACAGCTTTGAGCACATTGGGATGGACCATTCCGCATCCAAGTACTTCTAACCATTTACCATTCTTGCCCATTACATCAACCTCAGCAGAGGGTTCAGTGAAAGGGAAATAGGAGGGTCTAAAGCGAACTTGTAAGTCTTGTTCAAAAAAATGATGTAAAAAGTCGTGTAATATCCCTTTCAACTCAGCAAAGCTTATGTTCCGGTCGACCATTAAGCCCTCAACCTGATGGAACATAGGTGTATGCGTTTGATCGTAATCATTCCGGTAAACTCGCCCAGGAGAAATGATCCTAAGTGGCGGTTTTTCGACCTCCATGGTGCGAATCTGGACTCCTGATGTTTGCGTGCGCAGCATAATATCCGGTGAAAAATAAAAGGTGTCGTGATCAGCACGCGCAGGATGATTCGCAGGGATGTTTAATGCATCAAAATTATGAAATCCATCTTCTACTTCGGGTCCAGTTTTTACTGCAAAGCCAAGATCGCCAAAAAAGCTCTCAATTCGAGCAATAGTTCGGGACACAGGGTGAAGATTACCTGAAGTATTGCCTCGACCAGGAAGTGTCACATCAATTTTTTCGGCCGCTAACTTAGCATTTAATTCAGCATCTTTTAACGCGTTACCTTTTTCACTCAGCAAGGTTTGAATAGTTTGCTTTGCTTGATTAATTTTCTGTCCTGCAACCGGACGCTGTTCGGCGGAAAGTTTACCCAAGCCTTTTAATTGCTCGGTTAACTTGCCTTTTTTACCCATAAATTCAACACGATATGGTGTCAAGACTTACCACATCACCAGCGGTATCGATCAGTGCTCGCGCTTCACTGATGATTACTTCAAGATCCATATATTCCTCGAAATGTTTTAGCGCAATATTGCTGCGCAACGGCGTACAAAATAAAGCCCAGTATTTTACACAAGATTATCACCCAAGTACCAGTGATTGTTAGCTTTCGTCTGCTTTTTAAGCTTATATTTCAATCGGTATAGGCATTAAAACAAAACAACAGCAAAATCGTTGCTTAATGACCAAAGATTTAATCCTAGACATAAAAAAACGGCGAGCATCCTGCTCGCCGTTTCTCTGAAAGAACTTAAGAGCATTAATTGAAACAATGTTAAGCTCAAAGGGTAGCTAAAAGATTATGCTAAAGCGCCTTTGGCTGCATTCAACTAAGTGCAACGAAATGCATTTTTATCGTGTACCGCAATATCGGCTAAGGATCTTACGATCGATCTCAACAGAGGCCTTTCTTCAAACCGTTGATGAAACGGCTGTAAGACATGCCATTTTGACGCGCCGCAGCATTAATACGTGCAATCCACAACTGACGGAATGTGACGCTTTGCGCTGACGACGGTCGCGATAAGCATATTGGCCCGCTTTTGTAACTGCTTGGACAGCAACGCGATAAACACGACTGCGGGCACCGTAGTAACCTTTGGCCTGCTTTAGTACCTTTTTGTGACGGGCGCGTGCAACAACACCGCGTTTTACTCTAGCCATTATTCAAGTCTCCTGGTATTAAACGTAGGGCAACATGCGTTGGATTAACGCTTAGTGTCGGCCGCATGGACCAGTTTTTTGCCACGTAAGCTGGCGTTTACGCTTAGAACTCTTCTTGGTCAAAATATGACGCAAGTGAGACTGTTTACTCTTGAAACGGCCCGAAGCGGTTTTTACGAAAACGCTTGGCGGCTCCACGGTGTGGATTTCATTTTAGGCATTGCTAAAACTCCGCATTGTTAATGACAGCGGCTATTGTGTTGCAGACACTCAAAGTTCACAGGTTACAAATTTAGCAGCAAGGTGAGTCAGGGTTGCAGTACTCCAACCTACTTGTAGACCTTAACTACTTCTTAATTGGGGCTAAGCACCATGATCATCTGACGGCCCTCCACCCGACGTGGGAAAGACTCGCAGTTGGCAATGTCTTCTAAATCAGCGTTCGAACGCGATTAAGCAGTTGTTCAATGCCGATCTCTTGGTGCGCCATTTCACGACCGCGGAAACGGATAGTTACTTTGGCCTTGTCACCCGCTTCTAGAAAGCGACGCAGGTTGCGCAGTTTTACCTGGTAATCGCCTTCATCAGTGCCAGGGCGAAATTTAATCTCCTTGACCTGAATTTGCTTCTGTTTTTTCTTTTGCTCTTTCAGAGCCTTGCTTTTTTCAAAGAGGAACTTGCCGTAGTCCATAACTTTACAGACTGGCGGCTCGGCATTAGGGCTAATTTCAACCAGATCCAAACTAGCGGTGTTCCGCAGCTATGCATGGCTTCGGCACGTGATAGCCACTACACCTAACGGTTCAGCCTCGCTTCCTACCATTAAGCGTACTTCATCTTGCAGTCAATTTCGTCGTTAATGCGGGCTTTGATCGCCTCTTGAGCCTTCATGATTAGCGCCTTTAATGTGCTGGTTCCTCCAAAAATAAATCGGGTGCTCTGAATCAATTAATTGACCGAGCGTTCAACTATGTTCAGCAGTGTCGTTAGATCTTTTTCCTGGCACTATCGGCTTTGAGCATCTGAGTAAATGCGTGTATCGACATCTTACCGAGGTCATCACCGCGTCGCGTTCGAACTGCAACAGCAATTTCCCCACTTGCCATCTCGGCGTCGCCAACAACCAAGCAAGTATGGGACACGCTTGAAGCGTGTGCTCGCGGATCTTAAAGCCTATCTTCTCATTTCTCAAGTCCGACTTGACTCTAATTCCACTTTCTTTTAGCTTTTTCACTACTTTATTCGAATAATCGGCCTGTTTATCGGTAATATTCATCACAATCGCCTGAGTCGGCGCTAACCAAAGTGGAAACAGGCCAGAATATTCTTCAATTAAGATACCGATAAAACGTTCCAAAGAACCTAAAATGGCTCTGTGGATCATAACGGGTACTTTACGTTCCCCATCCTCAGCAACATAAGTTGAACCTAGACGTCCAGGCATAGAAAAATCGAGTTGCACGGTGCCACATTGCCAAGCTCGGTCTAAACAATCATGTAAAGTGAATTCAATTTTCGGGCCATAAAAAGCGCCTTCACCTGGCAAGTACTGAAAGTCGATACCTTTAGATGTTAGTGCTTCTGCTAATTCTTTTCAGCTTTGTCCCAGACTCGTCACTCCCACACGTTTTTCTGGGCGGGTAGAGAGCTTCACCGAAATACTCTCAAACCCAAATATCTTGTAGATTTCGTAGACAGAATCAATACAACCGCCCACTTCAGCTAATACTTGTTCTTCTGTACAGAAAAATGTGTGCATCGTCTTGCGTAAATCCACGAACACGCATCAACCCATGTAATGCACCCGATGGTTCATTTCTGTGACAGCAGCCAAACTCAGCCATACGAAGTGGTAAGTCACGATAAGATTTTAAACCTTGGTTAAAAATCTGCACATGGCCCGGGCAGTTCATAGGCTTAATCGCATACTCGCGTTTTTCTGAAGTAGTGGTAGAACATGTTTTCAGCATATTTATCCCAATGACCAGACTTTTCCCATAGCTTCTGTCCATCATCAACGGTGCTTTGACTTCTTGATAATCATATTCCCGTAAGTTTCCGCGGATAAACTTTTCAAGTTCGGTATAAATCTCCAACCATCGTTATGCCAAAACACCATCCCCGGGGCTTCTTCTTGCCAATGGAATAAATCTAAGGCTTTACCAATTTTACGGTGATCACGTTTTTCCGCTTCTTCCAAGTCTATTCAAGTAAGCTTTTAATTGCTTCTTATCAGCCCAAGCGGTGCCATAAACCCGTTGCAACATTTTGTTGTCGCTATCGCCGCGCCAATAGGCACCCGCTACTTTCATTAATTTAAAATGCTGGCAAAAACGCATGTTGGGCACGTGAGGGCCACGGCACATGTCTATGTATTCTTGGTGATGATACAAACCTGGCTTGTCGTCTTTAGCAATATTTTCATCAAGTATCTGGATTTTGTAAGACTCACCTCGCGCTTCAAAGGCGTCTCGTGCTTCTTGCCAAGAACGACTTTCTTTCACGACGTCATAATTGCGTTTTTGCCAATTCCAACATGCGCTTTTCAATTTTGACTAAATCCTCATCATTCAATGAGTGCTCCATGATCAATATCGTAATAAAAACCATTATCGATAGTGGGACCAATTGCCATTTTCACATCTGGATAAAGTTGCTTAATGGCGTGACCGATTAAGTGGGCACAGGAGTGACGGATGATTTCTAATCCATCGTCATCCTTGGCGGTGATAATTTGCAACTTAGCATCGTGCTCGATTAAGTCGTGTGCATCAACGCGAACACCATCCACTTTGCCCGCTATGGTGGCTTTAGCTAAGCCAGGGCCAATATCACTGGCTACATCAAATACAGAGACGGCATTTTCAAATTGGCGTTGGCTGCCATCGGGGAGAGTAATTACGGGCATATCGAAATCCTTATGCAGTGGTGACACCTACCAAGCGCCACATGCGAATGTTGGGAGTCGGTTTTAATTCAAACCGATTGATAAAAATAAAAAACACCCAAAAAAGGGTGCTTTGAAAAAAGATGCTCTGTTACCATCAGAACAATTTCACGTATTATAACGAGATAAGGATTAGTGATGCAATGTAAAGCAATAAAAACTGCTATTTGTTTCTTGGGTCTAATAACAATACTAAACACAAAACTTAGTTGGGCGGACAATTGGAAACTGGAAAAACAAAAAAACAATGTCAGTATCTACAGTAAACAAACCGACTCTGGCTACAAAGAGATATTGGTTAAAACCACTGTCGAAACTAATCCACATACCTTAATCGCCTTACTGGCTGATGTGTCGTTTTCTTCTAAATGGATTGATAACTGCCTCGAAGTAAAAATACTGAATGAAGCCTCACCATCAGAACGCTTGATCCATACTTTTTTTGCAGCGCCTTGGCCAGTAAAAGATCGCGATATGGTGACTTTATCTACCACCACATTCACTAACAATACCTTTCAAATTACAATATCTGACAGAAACGATGCAACACCTCACCATCCAAAGTATGTGCGCATGCAAAACATGCATGGATTATGGGAAGCCAATGCACTAGAAAATGGAAAAAGCGAAATCACTTACACAGGGGGTGGCAATCCAGGTGGCAAACTACCCACCTTTATTGCTAATAAAGAAATGATTAGTTCTATGTTTAAAACATTTCAAAATTTAAAAAAGGTCATTTTATTAGATGAGTACCAGCCAATCGATACTCAAGCCTCATTAAATTAACAAATAATAACTATCCTTAATGATATTCACCATAGGACAAACTCCGTTTTTAAATATGTTACATCACTATTTTAAGTGAGATTTTAAGTGAGATATTAATAAGTATTAGCCCTTGCCACTTCCATGATTTCGCCTAGGCAAGGGTGCTATCAACATACCCAGTAATTTAAGGTAATGAGAGGTAATGAGAGCCAACGCATACCTCACCGGTCAGAGTTAATTACTTTAAAACCCACCTTAAATTAAGCGCCCATGTTGAGGTGGTATGTATGTATGTACACCACAAATTGATATAAAAACTCACTCTTTATAACTTAATCATCCATTCAAGTTGGCCAGTTACACCATAATTAGGCAATCACCTAACCAATCAGGCCTGCACATGTGGCACTTTATTAGTGAACAAATCAGTGAGTGTATTCAACAAGATTTCATCTGTGACGACATTCGTGAAGTCAAGGCTGGCGAGAGTCACAAAGCCTACAAAATATCAGACGGGAAACAGCGTTTTTTTGTCAAAATCAATGAAAAAATACATAGACCTAATTTTGAAGCGGAAGCGGAAGGTTTAAAACACTTTAGAAACACCCATCTATTTAAAGTACCCAAAATTATTTGTACCGGTGTGGTGTCAGATCATAGTTTTTTAGTCTTAGAACATATCACTATGACCCAAGGTGATGACCAAAATTGGTTTCACTTTGGGCAAAAATTAGCAGAACTTCATAAGACACACACCCAAGAAATGTATGGTTGGCAACAAGATAATTTTGTTGGACTAACGCCACAACCTAATCTTTGGCAAAAAAAATGGTGTTATTTTTTTGCTGAGCAACGTATTGGGTTTATGCTGCAATTGTTAACTGAAAAAGGTCATATTTCAGTCAATATCGATGCTGTAGTAGAAGCAATCAAAAACTTACTCTTAGGACATAAGCCAACAGCATCGATGTTACATGGTGATCTTTGGCAAGGCAACACCGGTTTTTTTAACCATCAGCCGGTATTGTTCGACCCAGCCCTTTATTTTGGTGATCGCGAGACAGATTTAGCCATGTCAGAATTATTTAGTCGATTTCCTGAAAGCTTCTATCAGGGCTATGAAGACGTTTGGCCACTTGAAGCTAACTATCAATACCGTAAGCCGATTTATCAGCTTTACCATGTATTGAACCATGCATTACTTTTTGGTGGTCATTATTTAGATAGCGCTAAACTCACTCTTAAAAACTTGGATATCTAGATTTCATTGGACAAATGTGAGGGTCGATTGATTTTTCCTATTCAGCTCCCTGTTCTTTAACATCGTTCAGAGATACTCTTAGCATTTAAAAGCTTAAGTTTGAGTAAAATGGAAAACAACGTCACCCTCATCACAGGTAGTGCCAAAAGAATCGGCGCGCATACAGCAAAATACCTACATTCTTTTGGTTCAAACATCGTGGTTCATTGCAATGAGTCGAGATTAGAAGCCGAAAAACTATGCCTGGAGCTCAACCACATCAGAGCCAAGTCAGCGATGTTAGTGCAAGGTGATTTATCCAATTTATCGAGCGTTGAGCGCATAGGTCAACAAGCCATCGATTCATTTGGTCGTTTAGATGTGTTAATTAATAATGCCTCATCATTTTATCCCACTCCCGTTGGTACTATCACAACAACAGACTGGCAAAGCCTGGTGGGCAGTAATATGCAAGGGCCATTATTTTTATCTCAATACTGTGCACCCGCATTAGCTCAAAATACCGGTGCCATCATTAATATGGTAGATATCCATGCTGCAAGACCCTTAAAAGATCACACGCTTTATTGCATGGCCAAATCAGCGCTAGTCACCATGACCCAATCTTTGGCACTAGAATTAGCACCTGACATACGTGTTAATGGTGTTGCTCCAGGTGCAATATTATGGCCTGAGATGCAAATGAATCAAGATGATAAACAACAAATTCTTAATCAAGTGCCCGCGCAGCGACTCGGTACCATGCAAGATATTGCGCATACCATTAAGTTCTTAATTGAAGCCTCGTATGTGTCAGGACAAATTATTGCAGTTGATGGAGGACGCAGTATCTCTTCCTATACAAAAGGGTAACGGTGCGTCACCACTCTTTGATCCTGTTTATGATGGTGTTAGTTATAGGCTGTGACAGCAGCCACTCACTGCAAAACCATTTACAAGATTATCAACAGCGTATGGCGAACGTATTGGAGGTCGAAAGCCCAGACAACCTGACCATTAGTTTGCCTCCCTACCCGGCGCTTAGAGAATTAAAACTAGATATTCCAGCCACCACAATCAAACTTTTTGAGTTTTACACTCTTCAACATTGTGAATTGTATTCTCTGATTGCCGAGCGCAATACTTCCCTTGGCAATCTCCAATTACCCTCAACTCGTTATTTATACGAAAGACATTTACTCGATGCGTTGCGGCAATGTCTTATGGACACCACAGACACAAAATTACGAGAGAAGTTAACCAGTTGGGAACAAACAAAAACACAGCAGATATCGATGGTGTGGGCAGACTTAATCCAACTTAGTAGTGAATTAAAACAAGGATTCAGTGCCAATTTTGGCTTAATAAAAGGCAACGAAAAAGACGGCTTGAGCCTGTCCAAAGTAGCATTAAATTACCTCGTTCAAATTGACAAAAACAAGCACGTTAATAGTGCAGAGCTAGAGCAGCATTTACAACACTTGATGAACAATCCGCTACCCGCTAAATTATGGTTAAGCCAGCTCACATTAACCAAACACATACATCAATCAACCGCATGGCTTATACAACACAAAGACCAGCTTAAATGTGCAACTAAGGAGTCAAAGAAAAAAGTGGATTATTTGACTAACGTTTTTCAACAGTTTTTCATCGAAAAAATTCAACCTATTGCCAGTCAAATGAATCACTACCAATACCAACTCAGTCCAATTTTAGAAAACATGGTGGTCCATCCAAAATTATCCCCCAGCTTTAAGCACTTCATCAATCAACTCAATCAACAAGGCTTTGAAAATTATCAAATGGCTATGCAGCAACATATACATTTTTGGCAAAGTTTGTTTAAACGCTGCAATATCAAGCCAGGTAAACGCTAATTCGTACGATTGCTGTGCAAACAAACCAATATAACTAAAAAAGGGCTTGCAGATAAATAGCCTCGTCGTTATTATACGCGCCACTTCAACGCACAGTATTTGCCGCGAAGTTGTCAATCAATACAACCGTAGCTCAGCTGGTTAGAGCACTACCTTGACATGGTAGGGGTCGGTGGTTCGAGTCCACTCGGTTGTACCAATTCTAAAGAGCTTCAGTCCGATTCAAAAATAAATCACACTTATTTTTTAAATCTGCAAACAAAACGCAAACATTAATCAAATTACCCCTGTTTGCATGCAAACATCCATCTATTGATAAGCTAAGTTTGGAATTTTTATCGCCATACGCTACATTCAGACTGTTCACATACATACTACTTTTTAGATAAAAGGATTTACGATGAATGTCAGCTTAAAAAAAGCGTTCTCAATAATTGCATTTACTTCTTTGATGCTCACAGTGAGCATTTACGTTGGGTATTCTATGTTTCACCACTATAAGTTCGATCACTGCGTGTCTTTGAAAGCTGCATCTGGAGATGAATTCCAGCTTCAACATTACCCAGAGAAGCATAAGCTCGAATGTCTTGAAATGGTGAATTAGTCTGTAATATTCGCAACTGCATTCAATGCCGAAGCTTCAAAATTATCCCCCTTTGAAAAAACTATAGAGCAACTCTATGACCCTCTCTGTCAGACTACCTGTCGCGCTCATAATTTAATCAATTAAATTATGTAGAGAGCGTGAGATCACAATGAAACAATATTCATTAGAAAGAAAAGAGGCTGCACTTAAGAAAATGATGCCGCCCAATAACATGTCGATTAATCAGTTATCTTTAGATATGGGGATTACTGAGTCAACCTTGTACAATTGGCGCAAACAAGCCACTAATAAGGGGCAGCTAGTGCCTGGTGAAGGAAATAATGCTGAACAATGGTCTTCAGCTAATAAATTTGCAGTGGTATTAGAGACTGCGTCTTTGAATGAAGCTGAGTTAGCCCAATATTGTCGTAAAAAGGGACTCTATAGCGAACAAATTGCGATGTGAAAAAGCGCTTGTGTTGATGCTAATGCCAATGTAAAAGAGCATGAAAAATTAGCTAAGGTCGAAGCAAGAAAAGATAAAAATCAAATCTCATCATTAGAAAAAGAATTACGTAGGAAAGACAAAGCGCTGGCTGAAACTGCAGCCTTGTTGGTATTAAGAAAAAAAGCAAATGCGATCTGGGGGGAAGCCGAGGACGAATGATCCTTGACTCAGATCGCTTGTGCGCCGTCGATTTAATTAGTGAAGCAGTCTTGGCTGGTGCAGCCAAATTTAAAGCCTGCATTGAACTTGAAATAAGTGTGCGAACCTATCAGCGCTGGGTTGCCTGTGGCGGTATCAGAACGGATGGAAGGCCTCAGGCCATTCATCCAGAGCCTAAGAATAAACTGTCACCGGCAGAGCGAGTGCATGTACTTGAGACAGTTAATAGTAGTGAATTTAAGAGTATACCGCCGAGCCAAATCATTCCAGCCTTGGCTGATGAGGGTATTTATATTGCGTCTGAGTTGACATGTTATCGCATTCTTCATACCGAAAAATTGCAAAACAAGCGGGGGCGTAGTCAAGTCAATGGAGCAAAACAACCGACTATCCATACTGCCAATGGGCCAAATCAGGTGTGGTGTTGGGACATTACCTGGTTACCCGGCCCTGCTAAAGGGATCTATTATTACCTATATTTAATACTGGATATATACAGTCGAAAGATCGTTGGATGGGAGATCCATGAAGATGAATCAGCGCAAAATGCAGCGAAATTGATCCGAAAAGCGCATTTACGAGAAGAGGTTCAAGACAAACCACTTGTGCTTCATTCGGATAATGGCAGCCCAATGAAAGGCTCGTCAATGCTTGAAGCGTTATACCAATTAGGCGTTGCCACGTCTTTTAGTCGTCCACGTGTTAGCAATGATAATGCGTATGCAGAGTCTATATTCAAAACATGCAAATACCGGCCTGACTATCCTTACAAGGGGTTTGAAAGCATAGAAAAAGCACGAGACTGGGTGTTGAAGTTTAGCCATTGGTACAATTTCAATCATAAACACAGTGGTATCAAGTTCATTACACCACATCAACGGCATTCTGGACTGGCAGACAGGTTATTGGACAATAGAAAAGCAGTTTAGCAACGTGCAAAAGAACGAAACCCTAACCGTTGGCGAGGTGATATTCGTAACTGGGATCTACCTGAAGAAGTACACTTAAATCCGGCACGAAATAGCGTTAAAGTTGAAGGTGTAAAGTAATGTGATCGCGACAACTAGTTTGACAAACTCCGTTGTGATGATTCATAGTTCAATTTCCTGTTAGGTTAGCTATACGGCATCTTTTTATGCTTGGCATATAGATAAACAGCACTAGGAGGGTTGAATTAACAATTGGTGTGGAATATTTTTAATATTCGATTGGAAGCCCAAATAATAAAGGTTCGAATGGCGCTGCCTGCTGGCCCTTTAATAATTTTCTAAAGAATTTCATGGCGGCTTTTTTGTTCCTATTTTCATGAACAAAAATGTCCAGCTCGTTGCCATTTTGATCGACTGATCTTCCCCCAATTTTATAGACACTTAGCTTGCCTGTGAATACATGATTTCATATATCATCTGGAGACACATGGCCAAGATGGCTATGCAGCCGAGTTCGATTGTAAAACACTTCTATGTAATCAAACAAATCTGCTTTGGCTTCACTTCGGGTTGCGTACACTTTTCGCTTTACACGTTCAGTCTTAATAGAGTGGAAAAAACTTTCTGCAACAGCATTATCTAGACAATGTCCTCGTCTGCTCATACTCGGAGTCAGATTATGCGCTTTTAGGAAATCTCGATAATCACCGCTTGCATATTGGCTCCCTTGATCGCTATGAACAATCACCTGTGTTGCTTTGGGTCGTCGCCATACTGCCATGAGCAGTGCTTTAATCACAATATCTGATGTCATAGTCGGCTGCATTGACCAACCAATCACTTTGCGTGAGAACAAGTCCAATACGACAGCCAGATATAACCAGCCCTCTTAGGTTTTGATGTAGGTAATATCTCCAACCCAAGCGGTATCAGGCTCGCACACCACAAATTGCTGCTGTAGATGGTTATCTGCTGCAATATGAAGCGTAGAAGGCTTAAAGTAGCGCCGTTTATAACCAATATTAGCTCTGAGTTTGGCTTGCTTCATCAACTTAGCAACACGGTTTTCACCGCATGTTTCACCCGAACGACGCAGCTCATGTGTGATGCGTGGACTGCCATACACACCGCCACTTTGAACATAACTGGCTTTAATCTGTTCAAGCAATCGTACATTGTCTTTTTCTGCATCAGATTGAGGCTCTTTCAACCAAGCGTAAAAACCGCTGCGGTGGACATTTAACACCTTGCACATAGGTGTTAACGCGATAAACATGGAGTCGTGATTTTATGAACGTGTACTTTTCTTTGACTCGCTTGCAAAGTACACGGCGGCCTCCTTTAGGATGTTACGCTCTTCTGTCAGGCGTTTGACCTCTGCCTTAAGCTGGCGTATTTCTGCTTGCTCTGCGGATTGACTGGCGGGTACTTTCGCCTTACTCACCCAATAATAAAGTGACTTATCTGATATGCCTAAACGCTTAGAAACATCAGGAACGGAATAGCCTTTTTCAACCACTTGGCGAACGGCTTCTTGTTTAAATTCATCGGGATATTTTTTATTCATAACACTTTTTACCTTACTTCGGTTTCTAAGTAAAAAGTGTCTACAGTTTCAGGGGAAGAACAGGTATTATACCTCAGCCATCGATTTTTTTGGACTTGACCATGCGTTAGCAACGGCTTTAACGAGCGTAGCCAACGGAATAGCGAAGAACACGCCCCAAAAACCCCACAAACCACCAAAAAACAACACCGCAATTATAATATATACAGGATGTAAACTTACCGCTTCTGAAAATAATATGGGTACTAATGCGTTGCCGTCTAATGCTTGAATAATGCCATAGGCAATCATCAAGTACCAAAAATCAGGTGTTAGCCCCCATTGAAATAAGGCGACTATAGCCACAGGGATGGTGACAACAGCTGCACCTATATAAGGGATCAGTACTGAAAAACCGACCAACACCCCCAGTAATAAAGAATAACGTAAATCCATAAACGCAAAAGTTACTGCCGATACTGTACCTATAATGATAATTTCAATGACCTTACCACGAATATAATTAGCAATTTGCAGGTTCATTTCAGCGCCTACTTGTTTGATCAACCGTCGTTCACTGGGTAATAATGAAGAGATATTAGATACTAGCATTTCTTTATCTTTAACCATGAAAAACACCATCAGCGGCACCAAAATCATATAAATTAATAAAGCACCAAGCCCACCCAAAGAACTAAATGATGCCGACAATAATTGTTCTGCTAACACCACTACTCTTTCATTGATGCCATCCAACACATCCTGAATTTGAGTGAGTTGCACAAGATCGGGATAGGTCTCGGGCAATTTTAATAACCACACCTGCCCTTTATCCCATATCTGCGGCATTTCTTTGATCAAATTAATGCTTTGTTGGGCAACAACGGGCACAAGGCCTACGAATGTTAAAATTGATACGCTGATAAAACCAAATAACACCAGCATAGTGGTATATGTGCGAGATAGACCTAGCTTACAGAGTTGGGCAACCGGCCAATCCAGTAAATATGCGATAACCGCGGCGACTAAAACAGGCATTAAAATTCCGCCCCAAACCGCCAGCAATAATGAACTGATAAGCAATAATAATAAAAGCATCATTGAATCAGGATCAGAAAATTTTCGCTTATACCAACGTTCAAAAACGTTTAACATCTAATGTCCTTGTATATTATGCATCACCAATAAAAAATGGTTATTGGTGATAATGGAAATTCATCTTCACGATGGATACATTATTGCACAACCGTCGCCCGATAAAATACAACTTAACCCAGATTACAGAAATAAAAAGGGGCTACGTTTGCAATTAGATTGGTTATGTCGTTTTGGCAACGTTAAAGCTATCTTGCGACTAAAAATCGCTTAATTTAGGTGATGTTTCGAAACATTTTCAAATAGTAGCCAGCAAACAATTATTATAAGAAGGCACGTTTACCGACGGTTTTGATAGTAATATTAGATACTTACTGGATAAAAAACTGGCATTTAACTAATTGCATGCAAGGCAAACCGGCGATAGCCCTGAAGAAAAACTGTCACAAATACGCATTTAATTTACATTGTTTTCCTATTGTTAATCAGTTACCTCAAGCGCTGATTAAGCCTTTTGATGCGGATTCACCGTTTAAAGAATTCAATCCATCTAGTTTGGGTCCACTGCTTGTTATTCACAAATTAAGAGACTTTATCGCCATGACAATCCATTATGGAGATGAGGCAGATATGGAATTACTAAAATATGCCCATATATTAATAGGACAAGTTTTAGATTTATTGACTACATCATTGCTCGTTGTTGAAAATAGCGGGCAGTCAATCCACTAGATATTTTTGTCTGTTGAACAACAATAAAAAAAACAAACTAGATTAACATATTAGATAGGATTGAACTTATTAGCGGCAAGTTGATCCATAACAAACGTATGTATTTAATAATGAATACTGACATATAATATAGACACACTAAATTAGACGTAATCTATGAGAAAACCTATTGCTAACATTGTTATTTCTGCCTTGAGTATATTTATATTAGGCACTATGTCTGTTGGTGCAGTGAATAAGAAAAATGTCTTACCCGAAATAGGTGTGGTGGCATCTAGCGCTATCAGCTTAGATAAAGAGGTGTTGATTGGCGACGCGCTTATGCGTCAACTGCGTGGTCAGGCACCTATCATTAACGATCCATTGTTAGATGAATATATTCAAGACATTGGTAATCGCTTGGTAACTCAAGCGGACAACGTTAAATTCCCCTACAAGTTTTTTATTGTTAATAGTCCGGATATCAATGCTTTTGCTTTTTTTGGTGGACATATAGGTATTCACACTGGGCTTATTTTTAATGCCAGAAATGAATCTGAATTAGCTTCTGTGTTAGCTCATGAAGTGAGTCATGTTACTCAAAGACATATTGCTCGAAGTATTGAAGCGAGACAAAAATCGTCACCTTTGCAAATTGCCAGTTTGCTGGGCAGCATATTACTTGCCGTAGTGAGTCCAGAAGCAGGTATGGCGGCTATCTCAGTTAGTAATGCAGCCTCTGCGCAATCTTCAATTAATTATACAAGACAAAATGAAAAAGAAGCTGACAGAGTCGGTATTGCGATATTAGCGGAAGCAGGGTTTGATCCCAATGGTGCAAGCAGTTTCTTTGGTATATTGGCTGAAAAAAATCGTCTTAAATCAGTACCCTTAGCATTTTTACTCACTCATCCATTACCTGAATCTCGGATTGCCGATGCAAGAACACGAGCAGCAGCTTTCAGAACACGGAATATACCCGAAAGTATCAACTTTCACTTAGCTAAGACAAGAATTATTGCGCGCTACTATGCCAATCCTAAGCGTAACATTGAGTATTTTTCTGACATATTGCAAAAACAAAGTTATATTTTTAAACAAGCAGCTGAATATGGTTTAGCGTTATCATATTTGGCCAACGAACAATTAAAACCCGCATTAAAATTGATAAATATACTGTTGAGCAAAAACCCAGATAATTTATTCTATTTAGATACCTATACCGATATTGCTATAGAAATGAATCAACATACAAATGCCATTGACAGATTATCAGCACAAATTATTCATGCACCTTTCAACCCAGTGTTGACCTTAAACTTGGCCAATGTGTTGATCCAATCTGGAAATTTTGAGCGGGCCATATCCCTTTTAAAAGATTATTTACTCATTAATCCAGACAATATGTTGGCCTACGATTTGCTTTCAGATGCCTATCGCATTAGCCAGCAAAAGCTAGAGATGCACCAGGTAAAAGCCGAAGTTTATGCATTAGTGGCGGCTTATCCAAAAGCAATAGATGAATTACATACAGCTTACAATTATGCTGACAAACGTAAAATTGAGAAACAAAGGATAAGGGCCAGAATACAGCAATTCAGAGCCGCGCAAGAACGATTACAAACCCTTTAGCACATTAATAGTGTGTATTAGTTGTTTCGCACTTTGTTCGCCTTTCAATTGCTTTTGTACTTTCCCGTTGGCATCAAGAATATAAGTTGTCGGCAAGGCGTTAGGTGGTCGGTTCCATGGCATTGAATTAAGACTATCTATTACAGGAAACTGGATATTATATTTTTGTTGAAGTGCCAATAGTTGCTCATTGTTCAAGGGGTCAAAACTGATTGCAAAAATATTTACTTTATCTTTATTTTGTTGATAGAAATGGTTCAACTCAGGTATTTCTCGCAAACATGGCGCACACCATTCGGCAAAGTAATTAACTACGGTCCAGTCTCCTTGTGAATTATTCCAACGATGAGTCTCTCCATCAAGTGTAGTAAAATCAAATCTTAACGCTTGTTGAGCCCACAAACCTATTAACAAAGCTAAAGACGCAATCAGTACAATAACAATTTTTTTCAAAATAATAGTGCCCAAAATATGGGTTACTCTCGTAACCAGATTAATAAAATGTAGAATACTACGTATAAATAAGATATCTCATTCTAAGTAAAAATACATTCATGACTGATCTTAAAATTTTACATAACCCTAGATGTTCGAAAAGTCGCCAAACCCTTAAGTTACTGAATCAAAAAGGACTCGAGCCTCACATTATCGAGTATTTAAAAACGCCCATCAGTGCAAAGGAATTGAAGCTTATCATTAACCAATTAGGCTTTTCTTCGCCAAGGCAATTAATGAGAAAAGGTGAAAACGCTTACAAACAACAAAATTTAGAAGACCTAACATTAACCGAGGACTCACTCATTAGCGCGATGCTTAGTACGCCAAAACTCATCGAACGACCTATCGTTATATTTAACGGTAGAGCCGCTATCGGTCGTCCTCCTGAATCTATTTTGGATATTTTATGAGCCAAGCTTTGGATATATCATGAGTAAAATAGTACTGATTTTATACTACAGTCGTCATGGCGCTACTCAAGCTATGGCTAACAGCATCGCATTAGGAGTTGAAAAATCAGGACTTGAGGCACGCCTTCGCTGTGTTCCTGAAGTTAGCAACAATTTCAGCAATATTCAGAATTCAGTTCCCAGTTCTGGCGACCCATATGTGGTAAAACAAGACCTAGATGATTGTTGTGCATTGGCACTTGGCAGTCCCACTCGTTTCGGTAACATGGCAGCACCTCTCAAGTACTTTTTGGATGACACCAGCGCTCAATGGTTGGCAGGTACTTTAGAAAGTAAACCAGCTTGTGTTTTCACTTCTTCATCCAGTATGCATGGTGGGCAAGAGACAACCTTACTTACTATGATGATCCCCTTGTTTCACCACGGTATGGTATTATGTGGATTGCCTTACTCTAACCCAGAATTACACACCACATTGTCTGGTGGAAGCCCCTACGGCGTCACACATTTGGCCCAGGGCGACAACAAAACCAAACTCACTAATGAAGAGCAAACATTGTGTATCGAGCAAGGCAGAAGGCTGGCTTTTTTAGCGGTTAAACTTAGCAACCTAAATACGAAATAAGCAACCTGTATACGAGATAAGCAACATGACATTTAACAGCACTTTCTTTCGACGACTAACCCTAACCGGCTATTTACTTCTGATTGTTTGGTTAGTGGTCTGGCATTTTATCTTAACCATAGATAAAACCACCTCAACTCTGTTTACTTTGCTATTTTGGTTATTGCCAATTTTATTACCATCTAAAGGACTAATAGAAGGCAAGCCTTATACTTATGCATGGACCAATTTTATTGTAATGTATTATTTATTGCATGGTTTAACTGCTGTATATGCCGTTGAAGGTGAAAGGTTGTATGCCCTAGTTGAAATAATATTATGTACTTTATTATTCACCGGCTGTAGCTTTTATGCGCGTGTCAGAGGGCGTGAACTTGGCTTGGGTATTCGCAAACTTAAAGAAGAACTATTAGAAGAAAAACAAGCATTCGAAAGTTTAAAAACTAAAGAGTTAAAATAGATTTAACAAAGGGTATAGTGAGTTTTCGCTGCTGTTGCAGCGAATGCTCATCAAGGATATCCAAAGATGCAATCAAGGCTGGCATATCTCGCTGCCAATGATTGACCAAGTATTTGGCTACATCCTTCGACATATTCAACCCTCTATGTTGTGCTTTAACTATCAACGCCTTTTGTCTCTGTTCGTCAGTCAATGAATAGAGTTGAAAATTAGTGCCCCAAGTCAGCCTTGATGTGAGATCAGGTAGCTCTAGGGATAAGAGTTGAGGAGGTTGATTCCCTGTTATGACTAAGCAACTATTGTTCTGTTCTTTCACCCGATTAATCAAATCAAATACAGCTATTTGCCAAGCACTTTCACTCTGCAATTTTTCAATGTCGTCGAGGCAAATCAAACGATAATATTCTAGCCCTAACAGCACATCTGGTGACAAATGTTGTTTTTCATCAAAGCTTAGATAAATGCACGTATCACCAGCCAACTCGGCTTGTTGGCATGTTGCATACAACAAGTGACTTTTACCCAAACCAGAGTCAGAAAACAAATATGTCAGCCAATTATTCACTTTTTTATTTTGAAGTTGGCTAAATAGCGCGTTCAGATGACTGCATGCTTGAGCATTTTGGCCGGGGATAAAGCTGGCAAATGATTCAGTGTCTTTTAAGCCAATAGGCAATGAAAGTTGACTACTTACTTGACCCAAAAGAACTCCAAACCAAGTATAGGCTGACCAAAATCATCAACAACGGGTCTAATTTTGCTATCTAAGCTCAGGGCGTTGGTTAAATCATCAATGTCACCTAACAAATCCAACTCAAAGGTGGCACGTGGTCCTTGTTGTTGAATCAAAGTGACGCCATTTACAATACTCATATTTTTTAGAGACCTCAAAGCTAAGCTGTAGTATGTGAGAGTGTCAATATTGTTAACAACAATTTGAACCTTAGTATCTGCTCGATCAATTTGAGCCAGATCAATCGCATATTTCAACGATAACTGATCAGCCAATGTATTTATTAAACCCTCTGCAATCATCAATGGGTGCTCACCTTGTAATTGTCCTGCCAATAATCCCTCCCCCTCTATCATGGTCCAGTCAGCCGACCATTTGAGAGCCGGTTTTGATTGTGTCATCTCACCGTTTTGATCCACTTCAAATGATTGATTATCACTAAGATAGATTCTCGCAGAAAGCACAGACGGAACTGAATAACGTTCACTAGCTAGAGATATTTGAGCACTAAACCCGCCCCAGATATCATATACCCCCAAATTTTGTATATCATCAAGATCCCATACAGGAAACATTAAAGTAATGCCTCTTTGAGCAGCGCGCAAACTCAATTGTTGATAAATGTCAGAATATTCTGATGGCCTAGCAATTCTTCTATCTGAATTATCAGACGACTTGATAGCCAACCAAATTAATGAGTCAGGACGCCTTTTGTCCCAAACAGGAAAACCAGCACTGCGGATCACACTTTCCACTCGCTGAGGATCAAAGTTAACAACTAAATAGAGTTGGGATTGTTGCTTTTCATAACTATAAGATCTGACAAAACGCGTCGCCCTAGTGATAGCATATTTAATTTTTTGGTCAGTGAGTAAATCGTCATTCCCTCGAGCTTTGATAAGCACTTGCTTAAAGGCGAGACTAAAAGCATTATTTTGTGTTTGTTCTGACTGATTATTTACGGGGATCTTAGCATCGTATAAATCATCAATAACCGCTGCATTAACAGTCTGCCAAGTGAGTATCCACATAAGCAAAAAAACTAATATTACAGGGTGTATTTTTATTGGCATCAGGGCCAACTCTCCTCAAAACATATTTCTATGGGTATTGTCTTTTATTTGAGAACAAAATTCATCAATTGTTTATCAAACAATATAATCAAACCACCTTAAAATGAAAATTCACAGTTATTTGAGTAACTCTGTCGTTGGTATTATTTGTGCAAGCTGCTAAAATCTGCCCTCTTTTTTGCGGTCATACTGAGGAAAATACGTGAGCGATAAAAATTCATCACTAAGTTATAAAGACGCTGGGGTTGATATTGATGCAGGTAATCAACTAGTTGAAAGAATTAAATCGGTCGCAAAAAAAACTCACAGGCCTGAAGTCAGAGGGGGTTTGGGTGGTTTTGGTGCTCTGTGCTCATTACCAGATAAATATAAAAGACCATTACTAGTATCAGGCACCGACGGTGTAGGTACCAAACTCAGATTGGCAATGGACTTAAAACAGCACAGTGGTATTGGCATAGATTTAGTTGCAATGTGTGTGAATGACTTAATTGTACAAGGTGCAGAGCCTTTATTTTTCCTAGACTATTATGCCACCGGAAAATTGAACATAGAAACAGCAACAGAAGTTGTGTCTGGTATTGGTAAAGGTTGTGAATTATCAGGCTGCGCACTCATAGGCGGTGAAACTGCTGAAATGCCGGGTATGTATCATGGTGAAGATTACGATGTGGCTGGTTTTTGCGTAGGTGTAGTCGAAGCAGATGATGTGATTGATGGTTCACGTGTTGCTCACGGAGATGCGCTAATTGCTCTAGCCTCTTCTGGTCCTCATTCCAATGGCTACTCTTTGATCCGTAAAATTTTAGAAATATCCGCAAGTGATACAAGTGAAGTGCTAGAAGGTAAAGCCTTATCCGAACATTTACTTGAGCCAACCCGCATTTATGTTAAGAATGTGCTGTCTTTGTTAGAACAAATACAAGTTAACGCTATATCTCATATTACTGGTGGTGGATTTTGGGAAAATATTCCAAGAGTTTTACCTCAGGGAACCAAAGCTGTGATCGATGGAAATAGTTGGCAATGGCCCGCAATTTTTAATTGGTTACAAGAAAAAGGTAATGTAACGACTCATGAAATGTACCGTACCTTTAACTGTGGTGTCGGTTTGATGATCGCATTACCCAATGGTAAAGCTGCTCAAGCGATTGATATTTTGAGCAAACTTGGCGAAAACGCATGGCAGATTGGGTATATAGAAAATAGTGACGCCGAACAACAGGTTGAGATAAATTAAGTGACTGAGCGACAGGCGAATAAACAGCAAAAGTCCATAGTTGTATTGGTCTCAGGAAATGGTTCGAACTTGCAAGCGATCATCGATGATATTTCTCAGCTAAAAATTAATGCTAATATTTCAGCGGTTATCGCAAACCAGGCAACAGCTTATGGGTTGACTCGTGCTGAAAACGCTAGTATCCCAGCTATTTATATTGATCATAAAGGTTTCGAAAGTAGAGAGGAATATGATGCTCAAATGGTTCGTTGCATAAACGAGTACAATCCGGATCTTATTGTATTGGCTGGTTTTATGCGCATTCTTACTTCAGGTTTTGTAGAAAATTATATCGGTAAGATGTTGAACATTCATCCATCTTTGTTGCCCAAGTACAAAGGGTTAAATACACACCAAAGAGCGATTGACGCAGGAGATGAAGAACACGGTGCATCAGTTCACTTTGTCACGCCAGAGTTAGATGGTGGGCCGGTAGTATTGCAGTCTAAGGTGCCTGTATTTGAGCAACAAGATACACAAGAATTAGCTGATAGAGTTCAACAACAAGAGCGTCAAATGTATCCACTTGTCATTCAATGGTTTTGTGAAGACAGGCTTAAAATGGTCAATAACAAAGCAGTTTTAGATAATGAAATATTAGCTGAAGAGGGTTACGCAATTGGCTAAATTGATTGCGTTATTAACAATAACCTTATTTTTGGGTTTAACTTTTGGCGTAAATACACGTGTTCATGCCGAAACTGAGCAGTTAATAGGTTTTGAGGCGCAATACACAGTCTATCGATTTGGTAGACGTTTAGGTAAAGCCAGACTGAGTTTAAAAGCCGATGAGGATAATCTATATAGATTAGATTACTACTCTAAAGTGGCAGCCTTCTTTTTATCAGACATTCGTTCTGAAACCAGTTTTTTTTCGTTTGAAAATAATCAATTACAACCACATACCTACGCTTATAGCCGCAGCGGAACCGGTTCAAATAAAAACACACAAATTCATTTTAATGCTGATAAATCTACAGTTACCATCAATCAAGCAGAGTCAATAGATTGGCTAGGTCAACTAGATAACCAGCTTTATCGCTTGGATGTGCAATTAAAATTAGCCTCTGGTAAGTGTGAATTTGTCTATGACATTATTAATAATAGAGGACAGATGCGTCATTATGTCTTGAAAGTAGTAGGCAAAGAACAGCTCGATTTACCTTTCGGTATGATTGAAGGTATCAAGGTCAAAATTCTTCGAGAAAATTCAACAAGAGAAACAATAGCTTGGTTTTCACCACAGTTAAATTATCAGTTAGTTAAGTTACAACAATTCAAAAGTGGTAATGAACAAGGTGAAATTCGTTTGAAACATTTCAAATCACAAAATACCCATTAGAAACAAATAACTGATACCGCATTAACCCGTCTGTGATTATGTTGCTAAGCTATCATTTTAATTTGTACAGTATTGTTTGAAATTTCTATCCAAATAAAAGTAATTACTTGATCTTTAAACTTGAATTTCACATGACTAAAATATACTGTTAAATTGAGGTCTGACCACTATTAATTGGAGTCATTATGCAAATCTTAATTTGTTTTTTATATGTGATAGCAACGCTCGGTGCAGTAAGCTATTTTAGAATGAAGTTGTTTAATGCTACTGTCGCCTTGTTTTGCTTGTTCATACTTGGCAGTATTCTAGGGGTGATAGGTGAATTCAGTTGGGTAATCTTCTTACTTGCGGCCCTGCCCCTTAATATTGAATCTGTGCGTAAACAATACATCAGCGAACCTATCTTAAAACTCTACAAAAAAATTATGCCTGAAATGTCTAGCACAGAAAAAGATGCTATCGATGCGGGCACTGTTTGGTGGGATGGCGAGATATTTAGTGGTAATCCAAATTGGCAGACACTGCATAGTATTCCACAAGCTCGACTCACAACTGAAGAACAAGCCTTTTTAGACGGGCCTGTAGAAAAAGTGTGCAGAATGTGTGATGACTGGGAAGTGACACACAAGAATGCAGATCTGTCTGCAGAAGTTTGGCAGTATTTAAAAGACAATAAATTCTTTGCTATGATCATCAAGAAAGAATTTGGTGGCTTAGATTTTTCTGCTTATTGCCAATCTCGTGTACTACAAAAACTATCCAGCGTGAGTGCAGTTTTATCCACAACAGTCGGTGTGCCTAATTCATTAGGACCTGGTGAGTTACTCCAGCACTATGGAACTGAAGCACAAAAAAACCATTATTTACCCAGATTAGCAGTGGGTGATGAAATTCCATGTTTTGCACTAACGGGACCAGAAGCAGGCTCAGATGCAGGATCATTGCCTGACAGTGGTATTGCATGCAAAGGACAGTGGAATGGCGAAGAAATTCTCGGCATGCGCCTTACCTTTGACAAACGTTATATTACCTTAGCACCAGTTGCGACTGTCATTGGCTTGGCTTTCAAAATGTATGATCCAGAGGGATTATTAGGTGATGAAAAAGAATTGGGTATTACCTGTGCTTTATTGCCTAGAAACACTAAAGGTATGGAAATAGGCAACCGCCATTTCCCATTAAACGTTCCTTTTCAAAATGGGCCAATCAGAGGTCAGGATATATTTGTACCTTTAGATTACATTATCGGCGGTACCAAAATGATCGGCCAAGGCTGGCGAATGTTAGTAGAATGCTTGTCTGTAGGTAGAGTAATTACGCTTCCATCAACTTCTGCGGGTGGTGCTAAGAGTATTGCCTTAGCCACTGGTGCTTACGCTCGTATCCGTCGTCAATTTAAAATGCCTGTTGGTAAAATGGAAGGTATTGAAGAGATGTTAGGACGTATAGGTGGCAACGCTTACCTTATGGATGCAGTCACATCCTTTTCAACCAAAGGTGTAGATTTGGGTGAAAAGCCTTCCGTTATATCCGCTATCTGCAAATATCATTTAACAGAAAAAATGCGTCAGGTCGTCAATGACGCCATGGATGTACATGGTGGTAAAGGTATTATGCTTGGACAAAACAACTATTTGGGCCGCGCTTACCAAGGCGCACCTATTGCTATTACAGTAGAGGGAGCCAACATTCTGACACGTAATATGATGATCTATGGGCAAGGTGCAATGCGCTGTCACCCATATGTGTTGACAGAGTTATTCGCTGCCAACAACCCTGATGCTGAAGAAAGTTTAGATCAATTTGATCAAGCTTTATTTGGGCATATTGGATTTACTATCAGTAACTTATTCCGCAGTTTATGGTTCTCATTGACAGGCGCGCGTTTTACTCAGGCTCCTTTTACTGATGAAACGACAGGCTACTATCGTTCTATGCAACGTTATAGTTCTAATATGGCTTTTCTATCTGATGTTGCCATGGCTTTATTGGGTGGTGAATTAAAACGCCGTGAACGCATATCAGCTCGCTTAGGTGATGTATTAAGTTATTTGTATCTCACCTCATGTGTGTTGAAACGGTTTGATGATGAAGGTCGCAAAGCTGACGATTTACCTCTAATGCATTGGGCTATGCAAGACAGTTTACATAAATTAGAAGTGGCGTTAGAAGAGCTACTCGATAACTTCCCTTCTGTGATAATGGGCAAAGCACTCAAATTAATCATTATGCCATTTGGTAAAAACTATAAGCGTCCTTCGGATCAATTAGAGCATGATATCGCCAGACTGCTACAAACGCCAAGTGAAGCCAGGAGCCGTTTAGGCGCCGGCCAATACTTGTCTCGCGTGCCCGGAAGCTTGATGGGTGATCTGGAACAAACTCTTGAAAATGTTCTGGCAGCAGAGCCCATTTATAAAAAGATATGCAAGACCGCAAAACAATATTTACCTTTTACCGAGTTAGATAAGGTGGCAGATAGAGGACTTGAATTAGGAGTGATTACCGAAGAACAAGCTGAGCTGCTCAGAGAAACAGAAAAAGGTCGATTGCGAACCATCAATGTTGATGATTTTGACCCAAGTGAATTAGTACAAAGTGTTCAAAACGAGCAAAAAGAAAAACCCAAAAGAAAACCAAGGGCACCTAAAGCCACTTAAACTTCTCTTTAAAGCTCTGTGAATCAGGTTTTTTTATTATTGCAGTTAACACACATTTTTGCGCCATTGTCCGGCGCGGTGTCCGCTAAGGGTTTTTGATTTGAATTCCTCGCTTCGGAAGTTTTAAGCCAAATACTCTTTTTATAAAGTACATTTATACATGCTGGGCGTCCGACCTTACCTTTCAAGTCATTTATTCCATATTTATCCCACAAATAGGGTTAACAGCAAAATAAGTGACCAGACAAAATGGTTGAAAACCATTTTGAACATATGCAAGATAACCGAAGGACAAATTACAGCGGACGGGCCGCGGGACGTACTTTGTATAAATGCTGCCGCGACTAAAGCTCTTAACCTCTAAAAAAAAGTGCTTAAGCAGTGGCGGAGTCACATAATATCTATATAGCCAAATTCGAAACTATATAACTCTTCGAAATACTATACTTAACAATTTTTTATTGATTTATTACAATGGATGTTTATAGAGTTTGCTTCTATACCAGTTTTACTTCTCATCTGCCTGATAGACTGCCACAAGATACACCACCTTCATTGTTTGTTTCACTCCGGTTGAACTGGCTGCCGCATGATACGCTATTTTCATTAGAGGCTTCACAACGGTTTACCCCCCTATCCACAGCAAGAGCAATATTGGCTAAGGTAATGACAATAAAAATAGGCATGCGGAAATGTCATAAAGGCAACACCTACTTTAAAAATAACGCCCCGCCTTAATCGGTACGTTATGTGTTCTCATTTATTGAAATAAATGAGATTATTTTTTCTTTTTTGACGATGATACTGCTATAAATATAATAATAAATACCACCACTACACCGCCAATTGCTGTCCAAGTCATTTTGATTCCTTTTCATTAAATTTTACTGTTATTTAAATGTTTACATTAGCATCAGTAGATAGAGATTGAACATCAATCAAAAAGATTATTAGTGCGACCTTACAAGCTATACTCGCCTTGCAACTTAGGAGGAAATCATCTATCAACACAGCAGTTAATGCAAGAATTATTATCAAAAGCATACACTCACAGAATAAAACAGAACCACATTTAGATGAAATATTAAACCGCCTGTCTGTTTGATGGTTTAATTTTGGTCTGCCCCCTTTTATACATCTAGTTACCAAAACAGACTCTCAATCATTGTAGATTTAAGTGTAAACGCCCCACCCCTGACCTAAAAGTTTACTGTGTCCCTAAGGGATCCCACTTCATGTATTTTAGGCGTGACAGCTGTAAGGCACTTCTTCAAAATAACATCTTCTTTCATGGTACTGGTCTTTAGTGATGTTTGGCGATTGATCTGATCATCAAGTACCATGAATATTCCAAATTATTTTAAAATTACTTGCCAACTTATTTTGTGGGATAAGTCAGACTCAGACTCCAGTTTTAACTAATCACTTTTGTCACATTTTAATCGTATATTTGAGACAGTTTTGCTAAGTTTTAGTTCTGACTTTAGGGTCGTATTTGCCTTACTAAACATTCACAATTTTTGGAGTATCCACCATGCAGCATTCTACCAAATTTGATCTCATTCTCTACGGCGCGACAGGCTTTACCGGCAAGCTTACGGCTGCCTACCTGGATCGCCATCCGGAACTGGCCGGCAGGCGCTGGGCTATAGCTGGGCGCAATGCTGGGGCATTGGAGGCAGTGCGAGCGACACTCACGAGCCAACAAGTAGAAGTGGTGACATGCCCGCTCAATGATGCGGGCGCAGTAAAGGCTATGGTGCAATCAACTCATGTTGTGATCACTACCGCAGGCCCCTATTCGACTTACGACGGTGATAAGCTCCTAGGCGCATGTGCGCGTGCGGGCGTCCACTATTCAGACTTGTCGGGTGAAGGCTTTTGGCAGCGTGAGATGATTGACCAATACCACGAAATAGCCCAGGCAAGCGGTGCCAAAATTGTGCTCGGCGGTGGCGTTGACTCAATTCCCAGCGACCTAGGTGCGTTCATGGCACTACAGGAAATTGGGCTAGAGTCCCAGAGTTCCCAGAATGCGGAGAGTATTCAGCTGTCCGGCGTATATAAAGAATATAGCGGTTCGTTCTCTGGGGGAACCCTAGCCTCGGGGAGAGCTCGCGAAGCAGCCATCAAGAGCGGACGATTGACGCGCGACGCCCTTTGCGATCCTTACGTACTTGCACCGGGGGCGCAGCGCGCAGACTCGGAATGTACGACTTTGGACGGCATGCCCCACAAGTTTCGATACCAGAAAGACAAAAAACTTGGAATGCTCCTGCCGTTTTTCATGGGCAAAATCAACGCACCGGTAGTTCGGCGCTCACTCGCGCTCCAAGGCCTTGCGGGTGTAGTCACTTACCGAGAGTGCTGCTCACCCGGTATGTGGTTAAAGGTCGCCTGGCTTTACATCAGCCGAGGTCTTGGATACCCGCTAGGCGAATCTATCAACTTCAAACCCAAGTCCGGGCAGGGACCACCCAAATGGATGCTCACCCAAGGTGCTTTTAAGGTCGAGATTACTGCTCAAGCCTCTGACGGCCGCTCATCAAAAGCCATCATCTCGGGCAAGGGTGACCCAGGCTACGGCGCAACCTCAAAAATGCTCAGCGAGGTCGCTCTTTGCCTGCTAAACGATCGCCAACAACAGACATCTGGCGGCGGCGTTCTAACACCTTCGACAGCAATGGGCCATAAGCTGGTTGAGCGACTCGACGCCGCTGAGAATGGAACCTTCATGCAACTTTATATTGCCTGATAGCGCAGTGCAGTTCAGTTCACTTTGCATAAATGCGAAGTGAACTGCTTATTGGATGTGTGAAACCAGGGCAACTAGCTCACATAACTTGCGAAATTTTGATCACTGGCAAAGCATACTTGGTAATTATCTTTGCGCTGGGTAATATGTTGAGGCACATTTACGGGGCTGACCATACTTTAAGTTAATTTGATCCTAACCCGGTTTAGTAACATTTAAGTTATCTGCAAACCTTGCAACTTTTGAAATCAAATAAAACTCACCCATACGAAAATGAATAAGGCAAAAACTATTAAACCAATGACTATATTTTTTATTGGCTTGCTAGATGACTTTGTTAACACTTTGTAGATATAGCCAAAAAAAAAAGCAGTATCCCAAACACAACAAAATCACCCACACTCCAATTAACTCCTTTGGTAAATTGCATGGCAATTAAAGGAAGTAACAAAATAAAAAACGTTCCAAGAAAAACAATATAAATATTTTTTTTAGAAATCAAAATATTATTAATATTCATAAGTTACCCTAAATGCCGATATTAAACTTTACAGCTAAGCACTTATTAATGCGACCTTACAAGCCATACTTAGTTTATAAGGTAGGTGAAAGCTATGTATCGACGCACCATTCTGTTTGAGATCATAAAGACACCAGAGCAGTCTTTCAATCAAGGTAGATTTACGTGTAAACGCATATCCCCCTGCCCCCAAGATATTAAAACTTAACATGCACTTTAGCCTTTAATTGGAAAATAACATAAACGCGACTAGACTTCTTTTCTAAAGAAACGAATCCGCCGAGCTGTTTAATTGGCACAAATAGTAATTTACAGGGAGTAAATATATGCGATTAACAATGACAATCGTTGCCTTGCTTATACTCTGGAGTACCCAAACATGGTCTATCACGATCTATCAGTATTCGGTTTTCATCAATTCACCAGACCTTGGATTAAGCTCCTTTGAAGATACTCAGATAGATCTGGAGTTCAATGCCTCCAATAATTTTGCAACCGTAGGCTTAGATGTTACTTTCACCAATTCCTTAAATTTAGATGACATCGGTAACGTTTCCTGGCAGGTCGTCAACAATTCGGGACGCGATCTGACCGACGTCAGCTTCTTTGGCTTTTTAGATGCCGACATAGACGAGTCAATCAACAACTTCTTCAATGAATCGGGCGCGCTAGTCAGTATCACTGGAGCTGGAGCGTCAGATACCGCAGCAGATTCCTGGGAAATTGATGAGCCCGGTTTTGTTTTTGGTGATATCTACGATAATATATTGGCAGGCATTCTGGATAACTTTAATGCCGTGCCTGCCGGGCTTAAAGAGGATGTATCACTTGCCCTGGGCTTTGACATCGGCACTTTGTTATCCGGTCAGAGTCTACTGGCAAGCTTCGATATCAGTTTAAATAATATCGGTGGTTTAAGTCATACGGATTCAGACTCGAATATCACCTTCTATCTTAATGGCAGTGTGGCCTTACAGCACGTAAATGATATTCCCGAGCCCGGGATATTTTTACTATTCGTAACTGGATTGGCCGGGGCAATGATGAGAATATCTCCTAGGTTATACCAAACGCCATAAGGAATTACCTTGCCCCAAGAAGGGAAGAAATGGGGTCAAGATCCAAGTTAACAAGGTTTACTTCTTTTAACCATCTGACTAGCCGGCCCGTTATTCTCTCCTTTAGCCTCTGTCCTGCAGGGCTTGAACCTCTTCAACAATCGTTTAGATAAAAAAAGTCATAAGCTTTAGTATCACCAGCGAAGATCACTTGCCGGTTGTTACACCAATGAATAGCGTGTTGTGACACACTCACAATCTTGACCCTTGGCTTTCTTGTCATAAAAATGACTTAGTTTATGAGTTGTAATTTTAATTTGGAGCGGCCCCTTTTACTCTGTGTCCTTTAATTTGACTTGCCCTGTTGTGGTTGAATTAACCGGACACTTCAATAAAGGATTATAATCCTGTTAATTGAGGTGAATATGACTAAACGAACAAATAAACATTATCCCGCAGAATTTAAACAAGAAGCGGTCGCTCTGGTAATAGAGCAAGACTATCCAATCGTACAAGCTGCTGCATCTTTAGGTGTGACAGACAAACTACTTTACAACTGGGTAGCTAAGCATAAGAAACAGGCACTAGGTGACGTGTTGTCTGGCGATGAACGAGCAGAGTTAATTCAACTCAGGAAAGATAGTAAACGTCTACAAATGGAGCGTGAAATCCTAAAAAAGGCAAGTGCCTTCTTCGCGAAAGAAATGAAGTAAGATATTCTTTTATAAGTGAGCTTGATGCTAAGTATCCTGTGTCAGTCGCTTGTAAAGTGATGGAAGTGAGTTCGTCAGCATACTACGCATGGCTAAAAAAACCTGGTGAACTCATTAGCGCTCAAATGCTAAGACTGTATCGACGAGCCAAAGCATTATTCAAGGCAAGTCGAAACAGTTTAGGCAGCAGAGAGCTTGCTAAAGCACTACGCAAAGAAGGCTTTGAAATAACGCGGTATCGCGCCATTAAGTTAATGGAACGGCTTAAATTAGTTGTGACTCAGCGAATAGCTTATAAAGTGACAACCAAGCGCAAACACAGTGATGCTGTGGCTGACAACTTGCTAAATATGAATTTCAATCCTGTTGGACCCAATCAAATTTGGGCGGGTGATGTGTCCTATTTAAAGACTGGTGAGGGCTGGTTGTACTTAGCCATTGTCATGGATTTGTATTCACGCCGGATTGTAGGTTGGCATATATCAAAACGCATGACGCGTGATTTGGTCGAGCAAGCACTGACAAAGGCTCATAATTTACGCAAACCACCAAAAGGTTTGGTGTTTCACAGTGACAGAGGCTCTCAGTACACGAGTAAAGGCTTTAGAAATCTACTGTCGCGATTAGAGTGTCGAGCTAGTATGGGAGATGTTGGAGCTTGCTGGGATAATGCTGTTGTGGAGCGCTTCTTTGGAAGTTTAAAGCATGATTGGTTGTTTAAAGTACCGCAGCCCACTCGAACACATATGCGAGAAGATGTTGCTAGGTACATGAAATATTATAATGTTGAGCGACTACATTCAGCTAATTTGGATCAATCGCCAATTGAATTTGAAAACTCCTTTAGAAAAGTGTCCGGTTGGACTTGACCAGAACACCCCCTTTGGCTTTTTTATTGAATTCGCGACAGAGAGGACTAATTTTGCGACTAGTTGGGTATTCTGTTCCAAGGTTCAAGGCTAAGATTTGAGATGTTAATTAAAGGTTATAAAGTCCGTGTTCGGTCATAATGAATCAACCATTTGGAGAAGTATTATTGTGAGAAGTATTATTGTGAAAAATTTTGCACTTTCGTCTGTGTTGATTGCTGTGCTGTCTGGATGCGGAGGTTCGAGTGATTCAAGCTTACCCGCAACGACGCCCATCTCAAATCAACCGCAGACACCCGCACCTCCTTCCACTGATATCGAGGGCTTTACTCTGGTATGGCAAGATGAGTTCGATGGCCCAGATATAGACACGAATAGCTGGAATTTTGAAACTGGAAATGGCACCGACTTTGATTTGCCTCCCGGCTGGGGAAATGATGAACTTCAAATCTATACCTCAACCCCACAGAATGCCTCTGTTGCAGAAGACGCGGGGAGAGAGTGTATTAATGATCACCGCCAGAGCAGATGACTCAGATGGCTTCACATCAGCAAGAATGACAACGGAAAAAAAAAGTCAAGTATCCGCTACGGAAAAGTGATTGCTAGTATGAAATTGCCGCGAAACTCAAGGAATGTGGCCTGCATTTTGGATGTTGGGTGATAACATCGACGAAGTGAGTTGGCCTTGGCTCGGGTGAAATCGACATCCTTGAGCTGTTGGGTCACAAACCAGATAAAACTTTCCATACCATTCATTATGTAAATGGTGAGCAGTCATATAAAAACAACGGCAATGAGTATCTTAATGCCACCAAGTTCAGTGAGGATTACCACGAGTATATGCTGGACTGGACGCCAGGAATCACTCACCTTCAGCGTTGATGGAAACGAAGCGCACACAATCCCTATTACGAATGACATGAAAGAATTTCAGCGCAGTTTTCACTTACTGCTTAACATTGCTGTAGGTGGCCGATTACCGGGTAATCCAGACGATACAACAGTTTTTCCACAAACCATGTATGTTGATTATATTCGCGTATATGAACAAGATGGTTTTACACCAGCGGCTCCACCTTCGTTAGATTTAGATGAGGAAACCGTGGGAGGATCTGCGGGAGAAGCAGATCCTACATCAGCAATTCAAGAGGGCTTTGACGGCTTCGGTACGATCAAATTTGCTCGCTTTGGTGCCGGAGGTGAGCCCGATTGGTTTGATTCTAATAATGCGGTTGACGGAGAGCAAAGTGTTCGCTTTAATTATCCTGGCGGGAGTTGGGGTGGAGCGTGGATTGTTATGGATACCTCTGCAGACTTTTCATCATTCAGTAACGCGGACTTGTTATTCGCACTGAATCGACCCGCTAATGTTACTGGAATTGAGATTAAACTCGAAGGAGCTAACCAAACGAGCGATGGCTCACTGTTTTTGGAAAACTATACGTCCACTGATCTTGGAAATGGTTGGGAAGAATTCAGAATTCCAATTGCCGACTTTGTTGCTAATGGATTAGAGCTTGACCAAATAGCGGTACCGTTTGCGCTTTGGAACCCCACAGATGCCGACGGCAATTTTCCTCCAGTTGATATTTTATTCGATGCAATCCGTTTGGAATAGCCCAGTGCTGAGAGGTTTAGCTGATGCCGAACTAAGGTATCTTAATTAAGTACAAGTTTGGCGCTAAATTACCCTTTTACAATAGCGCCCGTTTGACCTAAGCAGTTTTTCTGCACTCACGCTGGGCCTGAGTAAGTTGAGTGATAATAAAAGGCTTGTGTACAAGATAGTTGCGGCATTCATGGCGTTACCTGATTGTTTTCATCTTGGTGATATACCTGATCAGAAAATGTCATGAATATTCCTTCTATTTTTTAGTAAATGGAGTCATAGGCTTTCATATCACCATCACCGGCGAAACTCACCTACCAGTTGTGTTGTGGTTGAATTAACCGGACACTTCAATAAAGGATTATAATCCTGTTAATTGAGGTGAATATGACTAAACGAACAAATAAACATTATCCCGCAGAATTTAAACAAGAAGCGGTCGCTCTGGTAATAGAGCAAGACTATCCAATCGTACAAGCTGCTGCATCTTTGGGTGTGACAGACAAACTACTTTACAACTGGGTAGCTAAGCATAAGAAACAGGCACTAGGTGACGTGTTGTCTGGCGATGAACGAGCAGAGTTAATTCAACTCAGGAAGGATAATAAACGTCTACAAATGGAGCGTGAAATCCTAAAAAAGGCAAGTGCCTTCTTCGCGAAAGAAATGAAGTAAGATATTCTTTTATAAGTGAGCTTGATGCGAAGTATCCGGTGTCAGTTGCTTGTAAAGTGATGGAAGTGAGTTCGTCAGCATACTACGCATGGCTAAAAAAACCTGGTGAACTCATTAGCGCTCAAACGCTGAGATTGTATCGACGAGCCAAAGCATTATTCAAGGCAAGTCGAAACAGTTTAGGCAGCAGAGAGCTTGCTAAAGCACTACGCAAAGAAGGCTTTGAAATAACGCGGTATCGCGCCATTAAGTTAATGGAACGCCTTAAACTAGTCGTGACTCAGCGAATAGCTTATAAAGTGACAACCAAGCGCAAACACAGTGATGCTGTGGCTGACAACTTGCTAAATATGAATTTCAATCCTGTTGGACCCAATCAAATTTGGGCGGGTGATGTGTCCTATTTAAAGACTGGTGAGGGCTGGTTGTACTTAGCCATTGTCATGGATTTGTATTCACGCCGGATTGTGGGCTGGCATATATCAAAACGCATGACGCGTGATTTGGTCGAGCAAGCACTGACAAAGGCTCATAACTTACGCAAGCCAGTCAAAGGTTTGGTGTTTCACAGTGACAGAGGCTCTCAGTACACGAGTAAAGGCTTTAGAAATCTACTGTCGCGATTAGAGTGTCGAGCTAGTATGGGAGATGTTGGAGCTTGCTGGGATAATGCTGTTGTGGAGCGCTTCTTTGGAAGTTTAAAGCATGATTGGTTGTTTAAAGTACCGCAGCCCACTCGAACACATATGCGAGAAGATGTTGCTAGGTACATGAAATATTATAATGTTGAGCGACTGCATTCAGCTAATTTGGATCAATCGCCAATTGAATTTGAAAACTCCTTTAGAAAAGTGTCCGGTTGGACTTGACCAGAACAGACGGGTCAAAACCACTAGAATTCATGTAAACTGGCTCAGACCATTCTCCATCGATAGTGGCACAGGTCGTTAAGTAGTTATGAGCGTCTTTATAATCACCATCAAAACGCTTCACGTCAGTATAAATCAAATGAAACAACCCATCATGATGAGTCAAACAAGGCGCCCATACGCCACATGAATCTGGCTATCCACGCATATCCAGCAGAGACTTTCGATTTAACGGGCGTGTTAACAATCGCCAATTTTTGAGATCTTTTGAATGATGAATTTGCACACCCGGATACCATTCGAATGTTGAAGTAGCAATATAAAAGTCATCGCCAACTCGCACAATACTAGGATCAGGATTGAACCCAGGTAAAATAGGATTGGTAATTACAAAATGCGTCATATTGAGTCTTTAAAGCCTTTTACTAATTTAAATTGATAGAGAAATAACAACACAATTATCCCTGCTACTACTAAGCTAATGGCAAAGATTAATAAAATACCAAATATGGCCTGTTCGGTTTGGGTTTCATTTGGCTGATAGCCATAACCCGAAAGCATCCACTCCCCCATGGCACCAACTATTGCAATGCTAAATTTTAGAGCCTGTAAATGCCACAAAAAGCTCATTGACATAGCACCGCGACCTCAACGTTTACTCCGTAATACACAGTATCAGGCACAGTAGAGAAGAGTAGAGAAGAGTAGAGTAGTGGGATAAAATCATCTGTGCGAAGTTGGCTACAATTGAAAAGGTTAAGGCTACACATAAGCCAGATCCCGGGACAAAACAGCTGCTCCGTTAAACACGATAATGCCTACAGTAGTGAATTTTATCAGTTTTATTTTACACATCCTAGCACTTACTCAATTAGCAAATATTGCTCCGTCAGGCATGGCATTGGTCATAAACATGTTGATCATAGATTCTTGTTTCGAATAGTAGGCCACATAATAGAGTGTGACTGAGCTCTTTTGAAAACAGGGTTCGAATTATTCGCCGCATTATTGTCGGTGTTCGCGCAGCCGTATGCTGACTTTCCCATTAATGTAAATTCAACTCAGCAAATTTTTCAAAAAGGAGGTTTCAGCCTTGAAGATTGTTTAACCGTTGCCAGCTGGCTGGGCGAAGATGGGGTCGAACTACTAGAAATGTCAGGTGGCACTTACGAACAATTAAGCTTAATAGGAGTTGAACCCACAGACGTGCGAAAAAGCACTTGCAAACGTGAAGCTTACTTTATCGAATATGCTGAACGTATCAAACAGTCCGCGCAAATTCCTGTGATGAACACAGAAGGTTTTCGTAGCCGTGACGTTATGGAACGGGCGATTGAAAGTGGTGAGGTAGATGTGATTGGACTTGCTAGGCCATTGTGTACCGAGCATGATTGCTCAGCAAAGCTTATCCAGCAGACGATTCAGAGAATCGACTGTTATGAGGATAAATTGGTTTTAGGTACCGGCTTTTGGGGTAACAACAGCTCTTCAAATTTGATAAAAGCCATCAATAGTTTTGGCCAAGTAGGATTTTATTACTGGCAAATTATCCGACTATCTAAAAGCTTAGCACCTGAGCTTCAATTAGGCACATTTAAGGCGTTTTTGAGGCATATGACAAATGATTTGAAGCTGAACATGAAAAGAAAATTTGGCTGAATACTTCCTACTTTCAGTAGAACAATATTTGGATGCAGATTTGTCAAACCTCAAATACAGCGGTGTATATTTACCTCATCGTTTAAGACTAAAATGTTAAAAGGCCAATCGTTCATTACAATAGCAATATCTGTTTGCATCTCGGCAATTGTTGAAATCCTGAGGACCCATCATCGGGACGTCATCATATTGATACATACACCGAGCAAAAAGCAATTCGATTTGCCGTCAATAAAGTGAATATTGACAAACCTGTCACTACTCAAACCTTGCGCCACTCAATTACTACAATCAGGTGAAGGCATCCGCACTGTTCAGGAGCAACTAGGCCACGCAGATTTAATACACAAATATATACCTATATTTTACAGCGTGGATGTAATTCAGTGGTGAGTCCTTTGTCCCGCCTTTAATGGGCGTAATGCTTGCCCGTAGTATCAAAAACCTCTGCGCCTACATTATTTTCAGGCAAAGCAACTGGCCATGTTTTATCACGCCCCTGCCACATAATTTCTGCTTGTTGATAGGCCTCTGCCCAGTCTAGTTTATTCACTAATACCAACATCAAACTCAAGGTGCCCACCACAGCATGGTTAGCGTAAATTTCGTCTGTTTGCCCGGTCCACACATTGATGAGCTGTTTGGCATCTAGCTCTTGAGGTTTGGTAATAAAGGTTTCGCAAGTCGCTTCCACGTCGCTGCATGTTTGCTGTGCATCACGACTCATATGTAAGGTCACATCCCGTAGTGGATTAAATTCAACTTCTCCACCCTCGCCTCTAAAACACAATACATTCTGGTCATGCAATAATGCGGCAGTTTTACGGTGCTTTTCGTCTATCAGGCGGTGAAAAATACCTTGTAGGCTATGAGTGGCATTGGATGGATTGAGCATTCTGGCCAAGGTATTGGCGCACGAGCGCAAACCAAACTGTTCCCGCAATTGAATTATATCGTCGAGTTGCGGATTAATGTGTTTTAAGTCCATATAAGCAAAACCGAATGTGTCTAAGGCAATCCGCGCCTGACCAGAGTCTTGCGCCACATCAAAACCTATTTGTGGCAGCACTTCTTTGAGGTACAAACGTTTTGAATCTGGCTCGTGTGTGCCATGTAAAAATATGCGTTTACCCTGTTGCGCTAGCAACATGACCGCTAAAAAAAACCAAGGTAGATGTCTGCGTTTACCGGCGTAGCAGCCCATGTCTAAATCAGCGGTTAGTGCAGATATGTCAGTAGGTGTGAATGCGCGAAACGCTTGACTAAAACCGGCTAACTCTTCTGCCGTTTCTTCTCTAACCCGTAACAACATCAAAAAAGCGCCTTTTTGCTCCGCTGTGGCTTGGCCATTGATGAGCATACTCATGGCCTGTTTTGCTTCGAGCATAGTTAACGTGCGCCCTGCCCTTTGGCCACGGCCAATGATGCGAATAAAGTGTTTAAAATCTGTTGGGGTGTCTGACATAGCCTGCTTATTTCTCATCTGCTCTGCTTAATATTCTATCCTGAATAACGGCGCTAAATTACAAAAAAATTATCACCTAATAATATTACTTAGGTTGTATTGCAGGTAGAATTTAGTTTTTATTTAAGTATTTGTTAAGCATGGGCGCTGACCGATGGTGATAACAGCGATAAGTTGACCTTATGACGTTTATTCACTACCTCACCTACAATCGTCACGGCTGGCCCTTGAAAATTTCGCTCAGTGACGCGTTTTGCGATATTTTCTAGCGTGCCTTCACACACTTGTTGTTGAGGTGTGGAGGCTTGATCGATTACTGCAACTGGCGTATTGGCAGGTAATCCATGGCTTTCGAGGCGCTGCATAATAGTGTCGATGCGTTTAAGCCCCATATAAAACACTAAGGTTTCGCCATTCGTAGAAGAGTGTGAGGCAATGGCTCCAGTCACCAAGGATTTCCAGTTCGGCTCGTCTGTGGATGATTTTAGTGTGCCTGTGGCTGACGTGACTGATTTTAAGTGCGCGGTAATAAAACGCACTGATTGAGCGCATTCTCGGTGTGTAAGGGGAATGCCTGCGTAGGCCGATGCCCCTGATGCGGCGGTGATACCTGGTACTATGGCAAAGTTGATGTGGTGTTTGGCTAAGATATCGCATTCTTCTGCAGCCCTTGCAAAAATAGCGGGGTCCCCCCCTTTTAAACGGACGATGTTTTTACCGGTGAGTGCCACCTGTATCATCAATTGACAAATAACAGCTTGCTGCATGCTATGCCGGCCACACTTTTTCCCCACAAATACCCGTTCGACATGGCTTGGGATCATCTTGATAATATCTGGATTGACCAACCAGTCGTACATCACCACATCAGCTTGCTGAATCAAGCGATGGGCTTTTAGGGTCAGTAACTCTGCATCACCCGGTCCTGCACCAATCAAATACACATGGCCTTTGTCGCCGCGTTTATTGCGCTGCACAAACTGATTTTTAGTGAAGTAATGCTTTAACCAATTCGGCAATTGATTCAAAGGATTGGCGTTATGACTTGACAAAAACTGCTGTAATCTTTGTAAGACCGATGGTAGCAATGTATTGTCGGTATTCATGATAATGCCTCCAAAGTAATGAATGGGTCGTGTTCAATAACGCGTTGTTTTGACTTATGTTGTTTAACTATTTGGCTCAATTCAGACTTACATGAGCCACAATTAGTCCCGCATTTTAACTGTTTCCCCAAACTATCGACTGAATCACAGCCGCCTTTGATGGCGTCAACAATAATATTTTCGCCCACTTTAAAGCAACTACACACCAACTTACCTTGTGTGAATGCCTCATCTGGTTGCATGTTTAGCAAACCATTAAGTTGTTCAGAGGTAACGTCTTCGCTGTTGAGTAAACTAGTAATCCAGCTAGAGTCAACCGCAATATTTTTAGATGATGAAAACATAATCAATGACATCACACCTTGGCGCATGGCGCAGGTAATGTTTAAGTCTGGGCCTGCGGCATTAATCCATTCGTCATACAACGGCAGTTGTAATTGTAAGTTATGTTTGATACTTGCTGGCACTTGTCGAGTGGCAAAAAATACCAGCTGACCTTTTTCAACTGGGCAGGTGACAAAATATTCAAAATATTTACCTAGTAATTCCACCTTAAGATCTTGCTGGATAAACAATTGTCCATAATGTTGATAACTGACTTTTTGCAGTTTCACCGCAGCATGTTTAAGTTCAGGCTGGCCTGATATTTTATCGTTAGCGTCGGTATAAAGCCCAGTGATATTGGCACTGGATGCATTGCTAGCACTCCAATGAATAGGCGCAAACACTTCACCACGGCGTTGATTGTTATCAATCCATACAGGTAATACCACTGGAGGTGTTTCGCCCAACACATGTGCCGCATCAAGGCTGACTAAATCATCATTAATCACCCCTAAGCTTTCAGCATCTTTTGCATGAATAGCTAAATACGGGCGGCTAACGTGTGCGGTTAATTCAGAGGTTTTGCCGGTACGCGTCATGGTATGCCATTGGTCGCGCACCCGGCCACTGTTGAGCACAAAGGGAAAATCACTGCAGGTTAATTGTTCAGGCGCAGAAAATTCGGTGACCACAAACTGCGCCTTGCCGCTTTGAGTGTAAAATTTTCCATTAGTAAATAATCGCTTAGTACCGTCAGGAGAAGATTTATTGACCGGCCATTGCACCGGTTTTAAACGGTTGTATTGTGTTTCTGTCAAATGACATAAACCAGAAAGGTCTAAATCACGACGGCCTTGGTTATCCACCTCCGTTAACCCTGTGTACTCGGCAAATATCTCACTGGGCGACTCAAAATTAAAACCGCTAGCAAACCCCATGGCTTTGGCGACGTCACAAATGATTTTCCAATCGTGTTTGGCTTCGCCTGTTGCAGGTAACATGCCGCGCTGACGTGAAATACGCCGCTCTGAATTAGTTACCGTGCCATCTTTTTCTGACCATCCCGTTGCGGGTAAAGCAATGTGTGCATAGTCCAGGGTATCGTTTTTAGACACACAATCAGACACCACCACCAGCTCACATTTTTTTAAGGCTGCAGCAATTTTTTGTCTGTTGGGCATACTCACCATCGGGTTTGTCGCCATGATCCACAAGGCTTTGACTTTACCACTATGAATATTTTCAAATAAATCTACGGCTTTTAAGCCTGGTTTATTGGCGATAGTTGGTGATTGCCAATAAGTTTGTACTGTTTGACGATGTTCTGGGTTTTCAATATCCATATGACAAGCCAACATGTTGGCCAAGCCACCTACTTCGCGCCCCCCCATAGCATTAGGCTGACCTGTTAGCGAAAACGGCCCACATCCCTCACGGCCAATTTTACCCGTGGCTAAATGGCAATTAATAATACTGTTAGCTTTGTCAGTACCAGAAGAAGACTGATTCACGCCCATACAATAAGCGGTGACGACTTTATCGGTTTGGCTAAACAAGTTGTAAAAACTGAGTAACTCTGCTTCTGTTATGTCACATTGTTTGGCGACCTTCGCCAAGGTCCAAGACGCACAGTTACTTAATACCTGTGCAACCCCCTGGGTATAGGCTGAAATATAATCGAGATCCAAAACATCTTGGGCTGCTAGATGAGTGAATAAACCATTGAACAAGGCCACATCTGATCCCGGCTTCACGGCTAAATGCAGATTCGCTAATTCTGAGGTGGCCGTTTTGCGAGGATCAATGTTCACCACTTGCATGGCAGGGTTAAGCTTTTTGGCTCGATCGATACGTTGAAATAATACGGGGTGGGTCCACGCGGCGTTAGAGCCTACCAATACCAATAATTCGGCTTGTTCTAAATCTTCATAACAACAAGGTACGGCATCAGCACCAAAGGCACGTTTATAGGCTGCCACGGCAGAAGACATACACAGTCTCGAATTAGTATCGATATTGGCGCTGCCGATATAACCTTTCATCAGTTTATTAGCGACGTAATAGTCTTCAGTCAACAATTGCCCCGACACATAAAACGCCACTGAATCAGGTCCATGCTCTGCGATGACCTGATTAAATTGACTGGCCACTTGGGTAATTGCCTCATCCCAACTGGCTTGTTTACCGCCAATCATGGGGCTAAGTAAACGACCTGATACCGTGTTAGTTTCCAGTAATTTACTGCCTTTAACACACAAACGCCCAAAGTTCGCCGGGTGTTCGCTACTACCTACAAGATCGGTTAATATCTTATCCGTACTAATTTGCACATCTACCCCACACCCCACACCGCAGTATGGGCAAGTAGTGCTGAACAAAGAAGGTGCGTTGCAATTGAGTTTTTTAGGCATAAAACGACCCGGTGACATTAATTAGTCAACCCACTGCAACTGCACGTGGTTTTGTTCAATACGCACCGGGTATACGATCAACTTAATGGCATCATCGTCAAGGACACTGGCCTGACTCTAAACAATAACGTTGTTTGTACAGCGGTGAAATGATCACCTTAGCGTCTTGCACCGAGCCCAACAAACCGCGATACAACACATTGGCTTTGCCAATAGGATCCCAGTTACTGACTGCAAAAATTTGTTCGACATTAGCGCTTTTTATTTTGAACAAGGCAATTTGTTGGTCGTTAAATAAAGCGCAAACTCCAGAGTTTGCGACTAAATCTGTATCGCGGCATACCGTGATCCAATTATGTTGTGTACTCATAATATCTCTCCTTAAACCAATTCTGTGGCAAGTTCAGTGTCTTTTTCTTGACGGCTTTGTGTTTGGATATTTTGAGTTTTATTAAATGTTCCTTTTCTGACTCCGTTGCCGGGCGGATTTGCTCACGCTCTTCCACAAACACAATGTTCAGATCCGACTCTATCACTGTTAACAAACTGGCGGAAACGTTTACGAGATTGTTCGCTTTCGATCGCGGTTTTCCACTCACACTGGTAGGTGTCGACCACGTTTTGCATCTGGGCTTCAAGCTCTTCACCTAAGCCTAGCGAGTCTTCAATCACCACTTGTTGCAAATAGGCTAAACCGCCCTCAAGGTTTTCCATCCATACCGAAGTACGTTGCAAACGGTCGCCCGTTCTGACGTAAAACATCAGTACTCGGTCAATGTATTTAACCAAGGTCTCGGTGTCTAAGTCGGTTGCAAACAAATCGCCATGGCGCGGTTTCATGCCACCGTTACCACAGACATATAGAGTTCCAGCCGTTTTCAGTGGCGATGACGCCAATGTCTTTGCTTTGAGCCTCGGCGCATTCGCGGGTACAACCCTGAGACCGCAAACTTAATTTTGTGCGGTGCGCCGTAAACCTTTGTAGCGATTTTCCAACTCGATGGCTTGGCCCACGGAGTCTTGCACACCGTAACGACACCAAGTGCTGCCTACACAGGATTTAACGGTTCTAAGCGCCTTGGCGTAGGCGTGGCCGGTCTCAAACCCCGCATCGATAAGGGTTTGCCAAATAGCAGGCAGTTGTTCAACTCGGGCACCAAATAAATCGATACGTTGGCCTCCGGTGATCTTGGTATACAACTTATAATCTTTGGCCACTTGACCTAACACAATGAGTTTTTCAGGGGTGATTTCGCCACCTGCAATCCGAGGAATAACAGAATAAGTGCCGTCTTTTTGCATATTTCCAAGGTAAGTATCGTTGGTGTCTTGCAGACTGATATGGTCAGGCTTGAGGACAAAATCATTCCATACTGATGCTAAGATCGATCCTGTTGCAGGTTTACAAATTTCACAGCCTAAACCTTTACCGTGTTTTTCAAGCATGTCGTCAAAGGTTTTGATAGCGCCGACTTTGACGAGATGAAACATTTCTTGTCGTGAATAAGCGAAATGTTCGCAAATGTCTTTTTTCACTTCTACGCCACGTTTGGTGAGTTCGCTGTCCACGACTGTTTTAAGCAGTGCAGTACAACCGCCACAGCCTGTGCTGGCTTTAGTGCAAGATTTGATATCCGCTAAATTGCAACTGCCGGTATCAAAGGCTTCAATGATGTCACCTTTTGATACGTTGTGGCATGAACAAATAGTGGCCGTGTCTGGCAGTGCATCCACACCAAGCGCAGGTGCTGCATCGGCACCCGCTGGTAAAATAAGACTTTCTGGATGTGCTGGTAATTCAATATCGTTTAATGCGTATTGCAGCAAGGTGTCGTAATCACTGTTGTCCCCAATCAGAACTGCACCCAATAGTTTTTTCTGCTCGGCGTCAACCACAATTTTTTTGTATACTTCTAATGGTTGATTTTCGTAGGTGTAATATAAAGCCCCTTCGGTTCTAGCATGAGCATCACCTATTGAACCAACTTCTACCCCCATTAGTTTTAATTTGGTGCTCATATCAGCACCTTGAAAAGTGACATCGCCACCCATAATATGACTAACCGCGGCTCTGGCCATAGTGTAACCAGGCGCCACTAAACCAAAGATAAAGTTATTCCATAAGGCACATTCACCAATCGCATAAATACTGGCATCGCTGGTAAGACATTGATCATTTACGACTATCCCACCGCGCTCACCGATGTCGATATCGAATTCACGGGCTAATGCATCTTGCGGACGAATACCTGCCGAGAACAAAATCATGTCTGTTTCTAACACTTCACCATCAGCAAAGCACATTTTATAGCGACACGTGTCACCGGCTTCAATACTTTGGGTGGCTTTTTGTGTATGGACTTGTACACCCAGAGCTTCGATTTTACTGCGCAGTACACGACCACCGCCGCTGTCTACCTGCACGGCCATCAGCTGCGGGGCAAATTCAACTACATGAGTATGTAAGCCTGCTTCTTTTAGGGCGTTGGCTGCTTCTAAACCTAACAGACCACCGCCCACTACCACACCTACTTTACTGACGGCAGAAGAAGCACTGATGTTTTCAAGATCTTCGATAGTACGGTATACCAAACAATGAGGTTGGTCGTTCCCTGGGATGGGCGGAACAAAAGGATACGAGCCAGTTGATAAAACTAACTTATCGTATTCAAACACGTCTCCCGCCTCGGTGGTAACTGATTTAGTCAACTTGTTAATGTTGGTAACCTTGGCATTGAGTGCAAATTTAATATTGTGTGCTTGATAATATTCTGGTGAAGTTAAGGCCAGCTCTTCCGCAGTTTTACCAGAAAAATACTCGGATAAATGAACACGATCGTAAGCAAGCCTTGGCTCTGCTGACAGCACCACAATATCTAATTGAGTGGCATTAATTGCGTTGTCAGCGTTGCTAGGCACATTATTTTGTTGTATGAGTTGCTCAACAAAATGGTGACCCACCATGCCATTGCCTACTACTACTATTCGCATGTTATTCCCGTTATGTACATTTATTAAGTCAGACATGAGTCACCTCTGCATTTTTCTGTATTTTTTGAGTGCAAAAAAAAACCCAATATTCTAGTTCAGGAATATGTGGGCTTCTTTGCCAAGTTACCTTGCATATAATTTTTGTATAGAAAATGAAATATGTTTAGCAACAATTTTATTGTTTCTACATTTAATCCATACAGAAATGATGCCAATAATTAATGCTATATAATTCAATTGGTTATTTGAAAAATAGAGGTGTAACACTACAAATATTGCTCTTATTCAATGCAACAGCACCAATATAGAGCATTAAAAAAGACTGAGTGATGTTGCGTTAAGTCATACAGCGAAGATATTCTTGTAGCCAGTTTTACACCTAGATACCTATTGGAAGAAATAACAAAATAACTTAGATAAAAACGTTCACACTGTGCACTATTCTATTATTTACCCTGAGCCTACAAGCTGCATCAGTGTGGAAAATTACGAATGATCAGCTATGTTTAGTTTTAACTCGTGAATTTATCCCTTTGAATGACTTGTTATATGCAACGCTCCATAAACTAACCTAAAATATTGTATTATTATTTTTAGATTCCTTTGGAACAGGCTGCCCAACTCCCCAGAGCTCAACAATTTTCCCTTCTTTCATTCGAAATATCTGGATACCAGCACCACCAAGGGATTCAGGTGTATGTTTGACGTGAAGATGGAGCCAAACAAGATCACCGTCAGAAGCGGTTCGATTGACAGTCATTGAAAGTTCTGGGTACTTCTTATAACGGCTTGCAAACAAGCTCAACAACGCATCTCGCCCATCAGGTATATTCGGTGCATGCTCAATAAAGTTTTCGCCGTAACATTCATTACGCAAAATATCTATGCTTTCCTGTGGCTCAAGATCAGGGCGATTCTCAAGTATTTCCATGCAATACAAGGCCTTCTTTAAGTTCACCGATCAAATTAAGTGTGAAAACTCCAAAGAGTAAGGCTTTAAGAGATATCATTCCAATATTCATATATTTCATTTAATCAGCTGTGTCAGAATGTACATGAAAATTTTGTTTGTTATGAGTTTTTATACCAGTATGAATCACGCTCGCCTTGATCGTTACTTAGCCTGTTTTTTCATGATATAGATGAAACCCATACAAAATTAAACAGCCACATATTATCCCTGGTAACCCTTCATACGCCATATTCTGTAAGCCTAAGTATCGCCACATTAATGCGGTAGTAAACCCTGCCAACATCGCAATAACACACGCTTTTTGTGATGGATTAGCCCCGAAACATAAGGTTATTAATAGTGGTACAAAAGCACTGGCTAGGCCTGACCAAGCCATGATGACCATACTGAACACACTTTGGTTGTTGGATAATGCGAACAAGAGTGCTGTGCCAACAATAACGATGGTCGCCACTTTTAGCATCCATGGTTTTTCAATATTGTGCGGGAGTATGTCGTGAGTAAGCGCCGCTGAACAACTTAAGGCGAGCGAGTCTGCTGTAGACATCGTGGCGGCAAAAATACCGGCAAGAATTAATCCAACCATTGCGGGAGGTAATAATTGTTGTGCCATAGTGGGGAGTGCCAGTTCAGCATCAAAGCTGCCGGTATCGCTAAGGTAAATACGTGCTAATAAGCCAACACACGTTGCAAGGGAATAGAATAAAGTAAAGTAGAGGTAGTACCAAAGCTTGGCTTGAACCATATTTTTATTACTGTTGAGACTCATAAAACGAATCATAATATGGGGTTGGCCAATCACAGAAAGACCGGCGAAAATCCAACTAACAATAAAAAGTGCGCCACCTGCTAAGCCTGAGACGACTAAATCTTTTGGTAACCAATCCATAAAGCCGTCTATAGTATTCATCTGATCAATAGCACCTGTGAGGCCTCCTAATTGCATTGTCGCTACAACAACGAGTGCACCCATTGCAAAAATCATCACTATGGATTGTGCTGCATCAGTCCAAATTGATGCGCGTATACCTCCTGCAATGCAATAAAACGCCACCATCAAAGCACCCACTACGGCACCAGACCACTGGGGCCATTCCAGTAATACATGAAGCGCTTTACCGCCGGCGACGAGTTGTGCTGCCGCGTAGGTCAACAAAAATATAAGCGATATAACGCCAATTAAACGTTGCAGAGTGGTGAATGATTGTCCATTCCAGTGGCTAAGTACACCAGCATAACTTACTTCATCGGTACTTTCGGTGGCTTTACGTAAGCGTCTATGGGCAAAGGTGGAAGCTAGGAAGTCACCAAAAATCCAGCCGATCATTAACCAGATGGAGGCAAGGCCCGTAGTGTAGGTATAACCAATAACACCAATAAACATATAACCGCTATTGTTGGTTGCAACCGCCGAAAGCCCGACCAACCATGGGTGCACGTCACCGCTTGCAAGATAGTAGTCTCTTTTTGTACCGCGACTGCTCCAAGCAGAAGAGAGTCCTATAAGGGTAAAAAGAGTTAAAAATCCAAGAAATGAGTAAATCATTAAACAGCCTAGTTTTTATATATAAAATTTTTTTATGGATGGTGCGGTGATATGTACCGCAAAAGAAAAATATAATTATTTTTGAGCTTACCTTAATTATCAGACTCAAGATATAAGGCCTTTTTAAGGCAATTGTAGTGTCCTTGCGGTTATGCTATTTTCGATTGAGATAATTCTTTAAGCCCATAACGCTTTTTGGCCGGAATAATGTTTAATAACTTGTTATGTTTCATTTTCGCGAACTTTCTTGTCATATTTAATAAGGGACAACAAATGCCAAGTGAGAAAAGTTAAAATTACCCAGCCGAATGACTTTTAAAAGCTAATCGTTTGCTTAATCATATTATTCATTGAATCAACTAATTCACTTTGAAATTAAAAAACTTCAAATATTTCAGCCTCCCTAACTTCAGATGATTCGATACGTTCAATCGTCTGCTGTAAATTAGTTACTTGGTTTTCGCTAATCTCTGTTGAAAAACCCAAATTCTCAAGATAATAAGTGCCACCAAGCCAAAAATCACAATCGCAATCGCAATCAGAAACAAAATTAAATTTTTAGGAATAGATACACGGAGTTTCACTTTCCCTCAATGACACATAACGCCCCAATAAGGGGCTAAAAATTGTTTGCTAAAATGTAAAGCGAAGCGGAACCGAGCAAACTGTTTTTAGTTTTACTTGATTGGCTTGTTATATTGCCATTTAACCACCACACATTGCTTTTAAAATATTTGGACTTTCAGCTCCTTGAATTGCGTAATTTGTAGAAAGATAACCAATTATTTTTGTTTTTTATTATCATTGGTGGAGTAGATAAAAACTCATTAAATGGTGAAAGAGAGTTAAACTCATTTCCAATAGTCGAAAACTCGTTCCAGATAGACTCTCCACTAAATTCGTTACCGTAAGTACCAAATTCATTGAAAATTGACTCACCATCAAAACTATTTATAATTTTTCCAAGATAAGTGTTTTATCATCTTGGGCAATGTTCACAGAGCCATCTACTATTTGACACAATTCGTTTGCATGAAGCTGAGAAGAAAGGGTGCAAAATAATATAAGTAATAGTTTACGCATGACATTTCCTTGGCAATATAACGCTTATATCACTGGTTCAAAAAAGCTTGGCTGGTTTTTTTCAGCCAAGCTTTTTTGAATCCACGTGCATATTTTTGTTAGGTAAAATTATACTCCCAACTTGATGATATCAAAATAACTATTTAAATAGTGCAATATTAGACTTGGTCGAGTAGACGGAATTCTCCCTCAAAGCCTTTGTTATTAATAGATAATGCTTTTATTGTACACCTCGCTGCACGCAGCTACTATGTGATTTCTATAAATATCTTAAACTCATTAGTTGGCATCACGCCCCTCACAGAACCGTGCTGGCGCTATTTACGCACACGGCTCCTCAATAACACACTTCACTTTAAGCCAATAATAAATACATTATCTATGCCTAATGCTGAATTTTTCCATAACAGCATAAAGCATACCAGCAGTAGTTATCTCTGCTGGCTCTTTCAGCTATGCGTTGCAATTTTGTTGTCACACTTTAATCGTTTCTGTGCACGATGTCTGTTTCCTTACAAAGCTGTTGTTATTGTGATGGCCTTTCCTCCAGAGAAATTACTCTCTTTCATCGGTACTACGCCACCATCCGACTTCCTAAGTTGCATCAGTTGTTCTTACTTTATTATCGCTTGTTCAACTTACTCTCTTTTCTTGAGAGACATCTTAGGATCTCCCGAGTTACCAATCTTTCCTACTATCCAGCATGCCATGCTTCTCCTAAAGAGCCTACTGTTGGTACAACCCCGAAGCAGCTCTATGATACTGGTCTCTCGCATCATACAATGGTGGTTTCCAGAAGGAGTACGCTGTCACCCTGCTTGCTTGAATCTTACGAGGCTAAATCACTTCAACTTACGTTTACGGCCTGTCTTGCGCACATCGTGCTTAACATTTGGAGTTGCCTCCGCCTGCCCGATGATTGCTATCTGGTGGTTGACCTACCTTACCAGAGTGGGGAACTCTCCCACTGGAACTATTGACCTCGCTCGGCCGCACACCCCTATCTTCTATCCCTTTGTGCTGCCATAGTCCAATCAGTCTGTGCTACCAATAAGGAACCCCGTCACGTCAGCTTTATGGCAACCGTTCAACTTATACGTAGTTTTTCAGGGTTATGCGTGACAATGACAAGTCGGGCATTAACAAAACTACTTAAACCATTAGTAATAGCAATTTCTTACACTGAAATAGGCAAACGCAATCGACCCAATCAACCACGAGTTATAAAAAAACGTCCCAAGTCTTTTCCTCTTATGACAAAACCTAGAAGTGAATATGTAAATGTATAACATTATGAATTTAAATGATTTATTTTATAGGAATCGGTATTAGGGTCTGATCCCATTGATTTTATTAAAATAATTCGATAGTTTAAGATCCTTTATTATAACCCCTTCTTTAATAGCTTGAGATAGCTTTGATTGCGAGTACAAGACCTCCTCTAAAAAGCTATCTAAGTTTCCCTCTTCTTTAAGCTTTTCATATAACACTCGCCAAGTTAAACCTATGTTCTTATCAAGCTCCTCATTTCTAGCGTATGCCGCGCCACCAAGGCTAATTTTATTTAAAAATTGCTTTTTAGACCTAATAGGAAAATGTAGAATTTCCATCACATTGTCAGCGACAACCAGCTTCCCAAGTCCGTCGACATTATGGTTTCCTTGTTTTACGGCCACCTCTGCACTCCCTTTGTGCGCAACCTTGCCTGGTAGAGGTTTACCGAGTGCATTTTTTGAATACAAATTTTTATAATTCATAGTCTGATAGAAAGGAATATCTTTATTAATTTGATCATGTAAAACATAGTCATAACGAGAAACACGAACGACATTGATTTTGTCATCTAAGCTCAAAAAAGCATCTTTCAAATTCCTCTCAAAAGGCCACCAAAATTCATCTGCATCATTATTGATGACCCAGTCTGCTTCATGTTCCCGATAGGCGATGCACGCCATAGATGTAACCCATGCATGCTGATTATAGGTATCGTCACCTTCATAAATATAAAGTAATTTTCCTTTGCGCTGATACTCCATCAAAATATCTTTTGTTGAGTCAACAGACCTATTATCAGTTGCGATGATAAAATCAACGCCTTGACTGAAATGATACTCTATATTGTCCCTTAAAATATCCTCTTCATCTCGCACGAGCAGTGTCATAACTAATTTCAAATTGAACTCCCCAAAGTAAATGTACTTATTAAGCAACTCTATTTTTTAATTAAGTAACAGACATTTTTATACTGTCTAATTCTTTCAACACAGCTGTTTTTAGATAAAAAGTCATGTACAGCTTTTGCACACCCATCCCAGATAAAGTAATCATCAATAATAATAATCCCACCAGGGTTTACCTGTGTAAACAGGTTTTCTAAAACATCCATAGTAGACTCATACCAATCACCATCTAATCGAAGGATAGCAATCCCTCCTTCAATTGATTGCGACGGTAACGTATCTGAAAACCAGCCTTTTATAAAGTAAGTCTTTGTAGCACCTGAAAGTAACATTGCTTTCTTAGATTCTTCAATCGGCGCCGCACAATTATCAAAGTAAATCGGAGATTCAGTGTCTTGTTGCCATTTAATTGCTGCATCACCATCAATCGTCTGAGCTTCTGGTAGTCCTTCAAAACTATCAAAAAGATAATACGCTCGGTCACAGCCTAATATCTCAGCAACACCTGCAATCATCCCTCCTTTCCAAACACCACACTCTACAACGGCCCCAGAAATATGAGAAAACTCACGAATCAATTGAAGGTTTTCAATATATTTACCTTCTTTAATCATTGAAAAAGAAGAGTATTTTTCAAATATTTGCCCTAACTTCACGCCTTACCTCTATAATTTTTTATAGTAATCTATCTATTGCTTTCGGGGATTTATTGTCAGAGTAATTAACTCGTCTTAGTTCTTTTAAAATATCTGTTTCAAGTTCTACCGGCATAGCTTGATAGAGTAGGTCTAACATCTCATTATCTTTTTTTGAGTTATAACTAACAAGCTTCGATAATATTGACGCTTTCCTAATATCAGCATCGTGAAAGCTAATTAACGTACTGTACTTTCGATCTATATTGTTGTTAATCGTATGACCATAGACAACAGGGGTTGTTAAATAAGTTTTTAATAGCTCAAAATATTCAACAATCGACCACTCTCTAATATGCGACACATTAGTTGGAGGCCCATTGTGCTCTCTTCCTCGTAATACAACTCTGTCTGGCGTACTTGTTATAACCGAATGCCCCTCATAAACAGCTCTTTTTAACAGAGCTAAAAGAGGTAATGGGTTAACTAAATGTTCTACTACATCTGAACAAATGATCAACGCTTTACCTGAAGGAAAGGCAAACTCTTTTGTTTCACTTTCACTTTCTAAATAAACCTGCACCCAGTCACTATCTGGATAATTAGCTTTACAAAACTCTAAGTTTTTTCCGAAATCTAATCCCATCTTTTTAGAGTGCGATAAGAATGATAGCTTTTCCCCATTACCACTACCTATATCTATTATCGCATCATAATGTTTGTTTTTTAATAAGTACTCAGCATAATAATAGACATGGGGCTGATGTATTTTTTCGTGTCTATGTAACGGTGTATCGTCAAAATAAACGGCCTCAGGTCTGTGGTTATAGTCATCAGGTAAAAATAATTTCAAAATTGTTTCCTCTCAAATTCGATTAATTATGCTGAACATTTCACTATACGAGGTAAATATATATAAGATTGATTAGTATTTCATGTTCTTTTGTTTCATCAAAAGTGCCAAGTGGATAGGGGTAACACTTGTACTTTTCCAAGAGTTAGAATACAAGCAGACACGAATAGGCACGATCCAATGGTGTTTGCTTAAATGGTACTCGGCAGGAAACCCAGCATTTCCGCAAAATCCACTGCCCTAGCTGATCAAGCATATTCACGTAGTACACCAGTAGTTTGAGGACAAATCCCAATGATTGAGTGTCATCCCAACTAATTTTTCTAAGCTATCGATGTCTGGTGCTACTTTACTGATGATCATTTCATGAGCTTGTTTGGATAGTAAAAGTTCATTCTGTTTTAGAGCTACTCGTCTATTTGAAATATTGAATTTCTTTGTGGTGTCAAAGCTAAATACTGGATCGATGCCCAAAAACTGGAGCAAATCATTAAGAGTGTTTTGAGGTTCTATCTTCAAATCCTCCAGAATGAGTATATGAAGCTGGTTCATTTCGAAGTACCTCAAAAAGTTTGTTAGCTGGTAGTAGTAAAGGCTTGTGTCTACGGCATGAGAATATGTAAAAATATATTCTTCCAGGCTTAGATTGAAAGATTTCCCTATTCTCTCGTATAGAAAAGAATCATGTAAATAATTAGATACAATCCTCTCTATTGGATTTCTAATTATGTAAATAAGTTTCATTCCAGAATTGCTATCGTGAATATTCTTAGGTGCTTCGAGCCCGCCCGATGGTGCGGTTGTATAATAAGGAGATGTTTCTCCTATAAAAGGCTCATCTTGATGCCCCTTAAGCATGTTTTGGAGAATCTGCTGATTGTTGAGGAACCTTCTTTTCTTTTGGTTGCTGCACCCATAAAAATCTGATTCAACAACTGCATAGGGGTTGATTTCATTCGTGTCGTTCAGAAAAACCTGGGTTTCTTTTTGGTGACTCATGAAAATGGAAGGGTGTTGCTTCAGATATTGATGCAAGCTTGTCGTTCCCGATTTTTGAGCACCAATGATAATAAAATTCAAAGGTGTAGAAGTGCTGGTCATGATGTGTTGTCCAAAGGATAGGAAATCCATTTTTTAATCCCTAACAGTTTATTAGTCGGAAGTTGGGGTAAAAATAAAACATATCTAAAATAGTGGTATACGATACCACTTCTGCAGTAGTGAGAACTTTAATGGCCAATTATGCCCATTGAAAACGCAAACCTTTCACGGTTTTCTATTATAATTGTATAAAAACCCACTTAATAAAACAGGCGGAGTCTGTGTTTTACTCTTTTTTTCTTATTCTAAACTCGACCCAAAGCACACCTATAATTGGCTGGTTTTTGTAGGCTAAACGTCAGGGGTTGACGAGTAAATAAATCGTACTGCATGAATACTGTGTGAAAAAATTTATAGAGGACAATAGACGTCAGCGCATCCTCAATTTTTCTCCTTAAAAATAAAAAACCTGCAAGTTGCATATAAAGTTATGCTAATTAATTAACAGAAGATATTCCCAAAACCACCTACATTTACCTACAACGACTCCATTTCCGCTGTCACTTGCTTAGTATCTAACCAAACAGACATTTTAATGTCATAAAACGGTTGACGACAAAAAGCTAGATCAGCATAATACGCGCCACTTCGGAGACGGAGTGATTAAGTGGCAACATAGCTCAGCTGGTTAGAGCACATCACTCATAATGATGGGGTCGCAGGTTCGAGTCCCGCTGTTGCCACCACTTTTATTTTGTATAAGATAAAAGTATGCGGGAGTGGTGGAATTGGTAGACACGCTGGATTTAGGTTCCAGTGCTTCACGGCGTGAGAGTTCGAGTCTCTCCTTCCGCACCATTTGTAGGATATTGTTGGGGTATAGCCAAGTGGTAAGGCAACGGGTTTTGATCCCGTCATTCGTTGGTTCAAGTCCAGCTACCCCAGCCATTTTTACTGGTGTAATTTAATGTAATAATGTTCAAACTAGCTGTTTATATTTCAGTTTTGAAATTTATCGTTTATACATTATCCAGTAAATATTAATAAGAAATTTCGGTAACTTATTAATATTTGAAAATTTTTAGAATTAAGCTTCTTTATAAAAGAGTTATAATTTATTTAAATTTTTTTTAAATTAGATAACTAGTAACTGTTATCTATACTCTTGGGGTATAGCCAAGTGGTAAGGCAACGGGTTTTGATCCCGTCATTCGTTGGTTCAAGTCCAGCTACCCCAGCCATACATATGAGTACTTGTTTAATTATTAGTTTATGAAATGTCATAATCTGATATTCATAGATACTTTGAAAAAGCCAAGCGTTTGCTTGGCTTTTTTGTTTGTGTTGATTTGCTTTGTACCCTAGACATAAATGCCATTAAACGGCAGACTTCCAACATCAATCCAAATTCATGTGAGCCAAACTTTGATCAACGAAATTGTCGCTTTTATCAATAACATTCTTTGGGGTAACGGTCAGATATTGATCTACATGTTATTAGCCGCTGGTGTCTGGTTTTCTGTAAAGTTAGGTTTTATCCAAATCCGTCATTTTGGTCATATGTTTTCGGTGATGAAAGGCAGCACCAAAAGTGATGCGGCGGGGATCAGCTCCTTTCAAGCGTTATGCACCAGTTTATCCGCTAGAGTGGGTACAGGTAATTTAGCTGGGGTGGCAGTCGCGATATCATTAGGTGGGTCTGGTGCCATTTTTTGGATGTGGGTTATCGCTATCCTTGGTATGGCCACAGGTTTTGCTGAAAGTGTGCTCGGTCAACTCTATAAAGTAAAAGATGCAAATGGCGAATATCGTGGTGGCCCCGCTTATTATATTCAACAGGGTTTAAACAAACGTTGGTTGGCCGTCATATTTTCACTGTTCTTATTTTTGGGTTACGGTTTTATATTCAGTGCTGTACAAGCCAATACTATTACCGACGCACTTAATCATGCCTATGAAATCCCTACCCATTATTCTGGTATGGTCATTATTGTCTTAGCAGGATTAATTGTGATTGGCGGGTTACGTGCTATCGCAAAGTTTGCAGAATGGGTTGTGCCATTTATGGCTGTAACTTATGTATTGGTGACCCTAGCGATAACCTTTTTAAATATCGAATTAGTGCCCGCCATGTTGTGGGACATTATTACTTCGGCTTTTGGCCTCCAAGAAGCAGGCGCTGGTGCAATGGGGGCAGCATTTAAACACGGAGTACAACGTGGGTTATATTCTAACGAAGCAGGCTCAGGTAGTGTGCCTCATGCTGCAGCAAGTGCCACGCCTAATCCGAATCACCCAGTATCTCAAGGTTACGTTCAAATGCTCGGTGTGTTTATCGATACCATGATCCTCTGCACATGTTCAGCAATCGTTATCTTACTAGCTGGCGGTGCATCAGGTGAAGGCATGGAGGGCATTCGCCTAACACAAGATGCTATGAGCTCGCACTTAGGTGAAGTCGGTGGTGATTTTGTCGCAGCAGCCATAAGTTTATTTGCGTTTACCTCAGTCGTCGCTAATTACGCTTACGGTGAAAGTAACTTGCATATGTTTAAACTTGACAACAAATCAGGCCGCGCAGCATACACAGCTGGTTATCTAATGATGATCTTATGGGGCTCTATGGCCGCATTACCAGAAGTGTGGGCAATGGCAGATATGGCATTAGGTTTGATGACGGTTATCAATATTGCTGCGCTAGTTTGGATGACACCCACTATCGTCTCAATCAGTAAAGATTATTTTGCCAAACGAGACAGTGGCAAAGAAATCACATACAAATCGGGTGATTGTGAGATACAGGGTAAATCTGAAAAGGGAATTTGGGATTAATTGCGTAACTCAAATACACTGAATAAAAAAGGGCTTTTGTAAGCCCTTTTTATTCACACAGAATTACGCTTATTTAATTTATTTCGAGCAAACTCACTAAAAGCCTTATCTACACATTTATCGGCCAAGTGATGAGTGAAGTGGCTCTTTGTTTTGTTTGCTAAAACCTAATGCCTAAATGAGATACTCATGTGTTGCTGGCACTCCAAAAAAACTGCAAGATTAGGTATATGGAGACACATCCACATTATAGGTTTGGTGGACGATTCAAATTATTGTGCAAAGAGTAGCATATTACGCACATGATTGAGCCAATATCTTCTCCTCTTTAGACAACCTTCTTAACTTTAATCAAATGCTGGACGGCTATCAGATAACAAATGGTCTAAGTCTTCTTGTGCCTGTTTGGGGTTTAGCAAATCCCTGTCTTGTAACATCTCACATTCATCGTTTATCATCTGTTTTAGTGTTACTGGGTAGAAACGACAATCTTCAGGACGGTCATAGTAAATGTCACAGGTATAATGTGTCTTTGTAGGCTCTTTTGGGTTGTCAATTTTTCGCAAAAATGGGCACAAAGATAATTGTTTACCACTTTGCGGTGAAAACCAAATCAAACCCTTTTTAACATATGCAGCGATATCAGGCTTAAACAGCTTCCACATATCGATGTCCTGATCGGATGCAGACAAGTCCCCATTACTGTATTTTACACAGCATTTACCACAAGAATTACAATCTTGCATCAGGCCCCTGTGTAACCGACATAGCTATTTCCTTCGACTTGATTGTTTTTTCATACGAGCCGACTGCTCTGCCCTGTCATTCTGGCGTTTTTCTTTACGGTCTTTTTTATCAGGCGTCAGTGATCCTGTTTTAAAGCGTTCTTTACGATCGACTTTAGCCGCGGCTTTTTTAGCTGCCACTTCAGTCATTTCTATCACTTCTTGTTCAATCATCCGAGGTGTTTCAAGGCTAATACGGCCCAGTTTTCCAGATCGTAATTCGTTAATGAATACCTCACATATTTTATGCAAGTTAACCCGCCCACCCGTCATCAATGCGCCACGACGAGTCGCTGCAAGCTCTAAAAACTCAATTTCAGTATCAGGTATATTTTTTAAGTCAAAACGTGATTTGAGTAATTCTGGATAGGCTTTAATCAAATAATCTGCAGCAAAAAAGCCCACGTCGTCATATTCCATAGCGGTATCTTTGATGGCGCCTGTAGAGGCCAATCGATAACCACTATTTGGATTCTCTAATTTTGGCCATAGTATTCCTGGTGTATCAAACAAGGTAATGCCGTTACCTAAATTAATGCGTTGCTGTGTTTTAGTGACTGCCGCTTCGTTACCCGTTTTAGCAATCACGCGATCCGCTAGAATATTAATAAGTGTTGACTTACCCACATTCGGAATACCAACTATCATCGTATGGATAGCTTTTACGCTAGCCTCTTTTTCAGGTAGCATTTTTCTGCACAATTCCAAGATTTGTTTCATCTTGGCCGGCTCTTCAGTAGTTGTGGTAAAGGTTTTAACTGATCTTTCCCGTTCCAAAAATTCCTGCCATGCGGCTGTCACATCTGGATCTGCGAGGTCGGTTTTACTCAGCACTTTTATACAGGGTTTATCTCCCCGCAACTCAGCAATCAGAGGATTTTCACTAGAATAGGGAATACGTGCATCGAGCACTTCAATCAATACGTCAACTTGCGGCAATGCTTCTTTTATTTCTTTTTGAGCTTTGTGCATATGCCCGGGATACCAATGAACTGCCATTTAATCTGCCTATTTAATTAATCTAAAAATATGGGGGAAATATTTTGTGGGTAAGGGTTTTAATCAGCGTAGAACATTACCAAGTTTATGATCCCCATGATCACTAACAAAGGTAATATCCAGCGACCCAACTGCCCCATCTGTTCACCCGACATCCTGAAGGTGGAACGCTCAATCAATGGAACAATGATAACTAAAGCAATAAATAACACGCCTAAGATAATTAATACTGTCATCTGTTAACTTCTCTTTTATTGGAGTCTGTGAGCTTGACCCGCAAACTTATATTTATGCCAAGCCCATGGCATATTTCATGGCATTATTTTTTATTGGGCCGGAATGATTTGCCAACTTCAAACCTAGATTACGCAATATTTTAAGCGGCATATGATTATTACTAAATGTGGAATGCAGTAAATCCATGGCACTCATCATCACTAAGTTATCTCGACGCCGAGAGACTTCGTATTTTTTTAGCCATTGACAGTAATGATTTGGGTGTAAAACTGTTGTGCGATCATGTGTTGCAAGCTCTTCATTGATCACGCTAAGTAAGGCAGCAACGTCTTTAAAACCTAAGTTCACCCCCTGACCAGCTAAAGGATTAATGGTATGAGCTGCATCGCCAATGAGTACTGTATTATCTTTATAATATTGATTAGCGTGCATACGGGTCAACGGGAAACTAGCTACATTAAGTACTTCGAAATCCACCAAGTCGTCAGGAAAATGCTGCAAAATATGTTGTTTGAGCTTAATTTTAGACAAACTTTTCATAAAGTTAATATCTTCAGCGAGGTGATACCAGACAAGCGACGCAAAACCATCATACAAAGGTAAAAATGCAACAGGTCCGTTAGGTGTAAATTGTTGCCAAGTAATGTCCTGTTGCAGATCGTACGTTTTAATTTGAATGCCTAATGCCTGTTGTGAATATTGCCAACCTTGCACGCCAATCTTGGCAGCATCACGCACCAAAGATTGACCACCATCAGCACCAATCAGGATTTTTGCTTGAATAATTTGACCGTCTTCTAGAGTTATCTCAGTAATATCTGTAGATGCTATATCTGAGACTTTTAGATTTTCATAAAAAACCACGTTGTGTTCAACGACAATTGCAGCATGTAAGCCTAGTTGAACGAGTCGATTTTCAATAATGTGACCAAGATGAGGCTGCTCAATAGCCTTACAATCAAAATCCGTGCGGCAAGATGGCTCATCCCATACTGACAATCGTTTATACGGGCACAGACGCATACTTTTAATATGTGTCCATGCACCTAAATTTTGCAACAAAGTTTCTGACGTTAAGCTAATGGCAGAGACCCGCATATCTGGTGACTGAATAGACTCAAAAGGCACAGGCATTGATGGCTCAATTATTGCCACCTTAAAGCCAAGCTTTGCCAACCCCAGAGCCATGGCCGAACCAACCATTCCGCCGCCTACCAAACAAAAATCAAACACGTTATTTTTCCTTTTTACTATACCTAGCTACTTTAACAAAAAAGCCGAAGATATACGCTAAAACATATAATACCAATTTACGAAGATTACAAAAAATATCGGTAAGTGAATATTCTGACTCTACTCGTAATACATCAGCAAGAGATCAGTCGTTGTAAGTTAAGCCTCTGAAGTGTTTGGAAATGTTATGTCAATATTATTAAAATCAGTTTTAATAATGTGTGTCATTGGCATCTGCTGCTAACAGACTGATATTCCCAGTTACATCGTGGTGACTAGCGAAACTTATTACCCGATGGTGTAATAAGTCTGGCGAATATGCTCATTGATAAAACGCAAATTGAATGTTGCTCCGTTATCTTAGTATACAAACAAAGGGCGGGTTCAGCGGATAGCCAAGACAGGATTTTAACGATTAAGTTGGGGGCATATGGAGTTGAGCAAGCATTGACGGGTATTACAATATCAGGGTGAGTGAGCACAATAATCAATTACTTCATTTCCCTATTTAAATAAGTGGGCAACAAAAAGCCTCTTGATGAATATTTGTTAAAGACCCAACTGCAGTTATTTTTGATATTATAATCGAATCATTTCTTTAACACGATCTCGATGACTTCGACTTACTTTTAGTTCAGTACCATTGTTTAATATTAAGTGATATTCGCCACTAATATGACTGACCATTTTTTGCACGAATTTGATATTAACCATAGCTGAACGATGTGCACGGACGAACTTTTTAGGGTCAAGATCTTTCTCTAGCTCTTTCATAGTGCGGCGCATAATGTGAGTCTGATCCGTTGTGTGAACGCACATATAATCCCCCGCTGCGTCAATCCATTGAATATCTTTTACTGCCACACGGGTTACTTCTGAACCATCTTTTATTGCTAAAATATCTGGATAAGGGTTAGTGGTAATGGTTTCACCGCTGGCTAATTTTCGCAAAATATCTTCACAATCGTCACCGGTAAAATCAGCCACCAATCTGGCAAGTTTTTGATTATTACCATCCTGTTGTTGTCGCTCTAGTGTCAATTGAACTTTATCAACCGCATCTCTCAGACGCCTTTCATCCACTGGTTTTAGGATATAATCCAAAGCATGTACATCAAATGCTTTAATAGCATAAGAGTCAAAAGCAGTGACAAACACAATTAAAGGGATGGGTTGCTTTAATTCTTGTAGTTTATTGATGACTTGAAAACCATTCAGTCCAGGCATTTGAATATCTAAAAAAACCAGGTCAGGGCGTAACTGGGGAATAAGCGTTACTGCCTCTAAACCATTTTTACACTCGCCCACTATGTCAATGTTTTCAAACTCAGCCAATCGTAAAAACAAACCTTTTCGAGCGAGTGGTTCGTCGTCAACTATGACAGTACTAATTCTCAATTTTGTTGTCACTTGCGCTCTCGCTTATTTCGTATGGAATACGGATATTAACTTTGATACCTGTGGGATAATTATGGGAGATCACAAAAGAATGTTTATTGACATATAAGGCCTCTAATCGTTCTTGAATATTGTGCAAGCCTACTCCCTCCACCTTCTGCTAACGGGTAATTGCCCATTTTTAATCTCAGCACCAGGGCCATTATCACTGACGTTTAGCATCAAATCACGACCAAAGGTTTTAGCTGAAATGCTGATACACCCGCCGTCTTCTCATTCTAGAAATAGCGAACTTAATGGAGTTTTCGATAATAGGCTGTAAAATCAAACTGGGCACGAGGGCACTGTTTGGTCTTTTCTTCTATGTCCCACACTACCGTTAGGCGATCTTCAAACCTTACCTCTTCAATTTCCAAATACAGTTCTAGTGCTTGGATTTCTTGGATAAGCGGTACACGACGAATAGGATCTTTATCTAACGAGTAACGCAGAAAATCACTTAAACGGCTGACCATAGCGTCGGCCGTTTTGTTCTCTTTCATTAAGAATGAGCGTGGAAATAGCGTTCAGGGTATTAAAAAGAAAATGCGGGTTTAACTGATATCTGAGCATCTTAATGTGCGCTTGATGAGCCATAGAAGACGCCCTGAGCACATTTTGTTTTTCTCTGAGTAACATCTGATAGTTTTTGACGCCGAAATAGCCGCCGGTCCAACAACCAATCATGATTAAGGAATTGATTGTGTCTTTAAAATACCAATACCATTCTTCTGGCCGATAGCCTTTTTTGTATATTTCCCAGTTATTTACATTTTTAACCAAGGTCCAAATCAACGCAGTAAAATACAAACTGGCACCCACCAGAATGAACATCTTGAGGGGTGTTAATGTTAATGCCTTGCGATATATATATCGAAGTGGAATAGTCAGCAACCATCCTGCATAGGCATTAAGTATTATGACAAATAACCAAATACTTCGCATGTCTTGAAGAAATGAGCCAATATAATAAACGATAGCAAAACCACACCAACCTGCTGTATGCAGTGTCCAAAACAATCTTTCTTGGCTATCGACTAATTTTTCCCACTTATGCACATGTATTCCTGAAGAATAGACAAAAAGTAATGATACAAAAATCAGACCGAGGAAACTGTCCCTTGGTCTTAGATTAGCTGTGTTTTATCGCAACTGATTGTAAATTGAATCAATGAGGTTAATAATTGATGTTTAAACGTTTTAACCAATGCACCCACCACCAAGCAGGTCCTACTAATAAAAATTGTAAATCTTTTAAAAAGCTAGGTTTCTTACCTTCAATATTGTGTCCAATAAATTGCAATATCCACATCACTACAAACAATATAATACTGAATTTCCATACAGAAATATCTAGTAATTCCAGTAGTTTAATCCCAAATAAAGATAATATAGATAACAGCGTCATAGCGGCGCCGATTGGTCCAGACAAACGAAAGTAATAATATAGAGTGGGTATAATCAAAATATGCGCCCAAGTAATATCGAAATAATTCACAACACTAGGAGTGGGAATAGACCATAAAAGCGCTAGGCTCACAAAATATATTGCCGGTACGGCTATTGCGTGGATAATAATATTGGTTTTGTTTTTATGACTTTCGCCATACTCATTTAACAGAAATTCTATTTGACGCATGTAAATCTCACTGACATGTTGTTAACGCTAATTTAACAACCCAATTGACTTGTATCAATTAAAACCTGCTAACCTTAGTATTATATTCATAATTTACCCAGTCACCATCACTAAATATTGCAATAACTGATTAAGGTCAATAAAAGGTCTTTCACACTTGATATCGTAAGATAAATTAACTTCATCAGAATGACGGTTCATGATAGTGCCAGTCAGAAAATTTTTTGTCTTTGAAAGTGGCAAAACGCATATTGACAATTTGTTCAACCTTTGGCTTAAAGTCACTCACATTTTTATCGGTACTCAATCGGCAACCATTCACTGATATAGCCAAAAGCACAGAGTTGCATATTACTAAATCACTTTGTGCATCAATGATACTCGTAGCAATACGAGTTTTTGTTCTAGGCTCAGCACGTAAATTATGCTTTTGAATAATCAGAGGAAGGCGAGTTAAAATCAAATGGCTTGGTTTAGTGGTAACTTAATTTGACTTTAACTTTGAAGGCAATGATTTCGTCGGTATCGTCCGCAAATATGTACCTAGTGAACATCGTCTTATTTTTAAATAATCGCATCACCCGTCAACCCTACTGACCATCATCTAGGTAACAGAAAAAATATAAACGTTTACCCTCCGTACATACAATTTGGTTCTTACCTTTTTCGTCGTGATGAACTAGTCAATTGTAAATATTGAGGTCTGTTAGGGAGCATAGAACCGAGCTTTTTAGATCTTCATTAGTCAGCTCAACTTTACCTGAAAATTGCTATCTAATTAATAATCCTTGAAGGTATTTGTTGTTATCATTGGGTTTACGTATTCTAAGTTGATAATAAATAAATCACATACAAACAAAAACGTATTACGGTATTTACAAGATCAGAGCATCAAAATCTTTACATTACTATCAAATAGAGAACATCATGCATACTTATTCCTCACCCATTCATTACCATGTTAACGTTTCATCTATCGCGGGGCATGTATTTGACGTCAGCTTACGCATAGAAAACCCAGATCAAAACGGACAAATCCTAACCTTACCAGCCTGGATACCAGGTAGTTATATGATCCGTGATTTTGCCAAAAACATTATCAAAATTAGTGCTAAAGATGATCAGGGAAAAGATATA